>NZ_JACADT010001216.1:0-1496 GCF_013421635.1 Streptomyces sp. UH6
TTGACGAAGCGCACCGCCTCGTCCCCGCCCTCCGGGCCGTCGGGGCCGATCCGGAAGGTCAGCCCGCCCAGCAGGTTGCGCCACACGGCCCGTACCGGCTGTCCCGCGGCCAACTCGACCACGGCGGGCGGCGGTTCGACGGGGCCCTCGGGCGGCGCTGCGACCATGTCCCTCATGATGACGCACCGGCGGCCGGGTGGTCAGGGCGCGGTCGCGCCACGGTGCGGCGTGGGGCGACGCACCAGGAACTCGACCCGGGGGCCGAGTTCCACGGTGTCGCCGTTGTGGATCTCGTGACGGTGACCGGGGGTCAGGGCGAGGCCCCCGTTCACCCGGGTCCCGTTGGAGGAACCCCGCGGCACCTCGGTGAGCCAGACCCGCCCGTCCTCGGCGAACTCGACGTCGGCGTGACGACCGGAGACCGTCCGCTCGTCCGCGAGCAGGTCGGCCGCCTCGGGGGTGGCCCACCGTGTGCTCCGCCCGAGACGGACCGTGCCGCCGCGCGCGACCCGGAGGTGCCGCCCCAGTCCGGTGAAGTCCAGCAGCAGAACGGCCGGCAGCAGCACGACCGGCAGGAGACCGACCGGCAGGAGACCGGCCGGCAGGAGGAGCGCGGTCGCACGGCGGCGGCGCGGGGGCCGCGGGCGCGGGGGCATGGCGTCGTCCTCCTCTCCGGGCGTTCCGGATCGCTGGCGGGCGGGCGTGCGGGGACGCCCGGTGGAGGGACCCGGGGCTCCGGCCCGGGAGTGGTGCCGGAGCCCCGGGTGGTCAGGGTTCGACGAGTCCGGCCCGGATGGCGTACCGGGTGAGTTCGAGCCGGTCGCGCAGGCCGAGCTTGCTCAGCAGGTTGGCGCGGTGGCGCTGCACCGTCTTGACGCTGATGAAGAGCATCTCGGCGATCTCCTTCGAGGAGTGCCCCTCGGCCACCAGCTTGAGGACCTCCTCCTCCCGGGGCGTGAGGATCTGCCCGGGGGTCTCCTCTCCCTGCCGGACGCGGTCGAGGTAGTGGCGGATCAGGGCGGTCACCGCACCGGGGTAGAGGAAGGGCTCGTCGCGGATCGCGGCCCGGCAGGCGGCGACCAGGTCGCGGTCGGCGACGGACTTCAGCACGTACCCGGAGGCCCCGGCCTTGAGGGCCTGGAAGAAGTACTGCTCGTTGTCGTGCATGGTGAGCATGAGGATCCGCAGGTCCGGCTTGAGCGCGGCCAGCTCGCGGGCGGCCTGGAGCCCGGTCATGCGGGGCATCGCGATGTCCAGCACGGCCAGGTCCACGTCCTGGGCGCGGGCCTTCTCCACCGCCTCGGCCCCGTCGCCGGCCTCGGCGACCACCTCCAGGTCCGGTTCCTGGTCGAGGATCAGCCGCACGCCGCGCCGCACCAGGGCGTGGTCGTCGGCGAGCAGGATGCGGGCCGGCCGGGTGCCGGGCGTCGCCGGGGTCTCGGCGGGCTCCGGCGTGAGCGGGGTGACGGGGTTGTCGTGCTGCATCAGGTGTGCTG
>NZ_JACADT010001217.1:0-1480 GCF_013421635.1 Streptomyces sp. UH6
GGGCGCGGGCGCGCAGCGCCTCCAGGGCGGCGAGCCGGTCCCGGCCCGCGAAGAGCGCGCGGGACAGGGCGAGCGCGGTGCGCCGCTCGTCGGCGGAGAGGTAGCGGTTGCGGCTGGAGAGGGCCAGGCCGTCCTCCTCCCGGACCGTGGGCACGCCGACGATCTCCACGCCGAAGTTCAGGTCTCGGACCATGCGGCGGATCAGCGCCAGCTGCTGGGCGTCCTTCTGCCCGTAGAAGGCGATGTCCGGGCGGGTGAGGTGGAGCAGTTTGCCGACGACGGTGAGCATGCCGTCGAAGTGGCCGGGACGGAAGGCGCCCTCGAGGCGCTCGCCCATCGGCCCGGCGGTGATCCTCACCTGGGGCTCGCCGCCGGGGTAGACCTCGTCGACCGACGGGGCGAAGACCACGTCGGCCCCGCAGGAGGCGGCGAGTTCCACGTCGGCGTCGAGGGTGCGCGGGTAGCGGTCGAGGTCCTCGCCCGCGCCGAACTGCAGCGGGTTCACGAAGACGGTGACCACGACCTCCCCCTGCGGGCCGGCCTTCTCGCGGGCCGCGCGGATGAGGGTGCCGTGCCCCTCGTGCAGGGCGCCCATGGTCATCACGACGGCGCGGCGACCGGTGCGGGGGCGGGCCGCCAGGTCGGCGGCGGTGTGCAGCAGCTCGGGCTTGCCGGCCTGGGTCATCGGGTGTCCTCCCCGTCGTCGCCGGTGGTCCCGTCCGTTCCACGGGGGCCGCCGGTGCGGTCCGTCGTGCCGTCGTGGCCGAGTACCCCGAGAAGGTCTTCGGCGAGTTCGGGCTTGAGCAGTCCCCTCGCGAGGGCGCGGTCGGCGGTGGCGCGGGCCATCGCCAGGTAGCCGGGCAGGGTCTGCGGAGCGTGCCGGCGCAGCTGCTCGATGTGGGCGGCGACCGTGCCCGCGTCGCCGCGGGAGACGGGGCCGGTCAGGGCGGCGTCACCGGAACGCAGCGCGTTGTCCAGGGCGGCACCGAGCAGCGGGCCGAGCATCCGGTCCGGGGCGCCCACTCCGGCGGCGCCGAGCAGTTCCATCGACTGGGCGACCAGGGTGATCAGGTGGTTGGAGCCCAGGGCCAGCGCCGCGTGGTAGAGCGGGCGGTTGCGTTCCTCGATCCACTCGGGCTCGCCCCCCATCTCCACCACCAGAGCCTCGGCGGCCAGCCGCAGCTGCTCCGGCGCGGTGACGCCGAAGGAGCAGCCCGCCAGGCGCTGCACGTCGACCGCGGTGCCGGTGAAGGTCATCGCGGGGTGCAGGGCGAGCGGGAGCGCGCCGACCCGCAGGGCCGGCTCCAGGACGCCGACGCCGTACCGGCCGGAGGTGTGCACGACCAGCTGGCCCGGGCGGATCGCGCCGGTCTCCGCGAGGCCCTGCACGAGTCCGGGCAGGACGTCGTCCGGGACGGTGAGCAGGACCAGCTCGGAGCGGGCCAGGACCTCGGCCGGAGTGACCAGCGGGACGTCCGGC
>NZ_JACADT010001218.1:0-1473 GCF_013421635.1 Streptomyces sp. UH6
ACCAGGCCCCCGAGCTGCCCGTGGGCGGTGCGGGCGGGGACGAGGACGAGCCAGGCGCCGGTGAGCTGCCGTGCCGCCGGCCCGGTGGCCGGCGCGACCGGCTTCCAGTCGATGCGGTAGCGCAGCGAGTCGACGACGTCGAGATCGCGGTTGCGCCGCCGCCACGCGGCGAGCGCCGGCAGTGCGGCGGCGAGCGGGTCGACGTCCACCGGACCCAGCGCGTCGGCGAGGGCGGTGAGGTCCTCGCGCTCCACCGCCTCCCAGAAACGCGCCTCGTTGCGGAAGGTGGCGAGCACCTCGGCCGCGTCCTGCGCGGCGGTCGGTGTCGGCCAGTAGCGCTGCCGCTGGAAGGCGTACGTGGGCAGGGCCACCCGGCGGGCGCCCGTACCGGCGTAGAAGGCGGACCAGTCCACCGGCACGCCGTTCACGTGCAGCGCGGCGACGGCCGCGGTCAGTGCCGCCGTCCCGGGCCGGTCCTTGCGCAGGGCGGCCACGAAGGACACCGCGCCCGTGTCACCGCCGCCGGCGGCGCAGTCCTGGGCCATGGAGGTCAGCACGCCGCCGGGGCCGAGCTCGAGGAACGAGGTGACGCCCTGGTCGAGCAGCGTGCGGACGCCCTGCTCGAAGCGGACCGCCTCACGGACGTGGCGGACCCAGTAGCCGGGGTCGCGGATCTCCCGCGCGCGCAGTGGCCGGCCGGTGACGTTCGAGACCACCGACAACCGCGGGGAGCGGAAGGTCAGGCCCTCGGCGACCGAGCGGAACGCCTCGAGCATCGGCTCCATCAGCGGCGAGTGGAAGGCGTGGGACACCCTCAGCCGCCGGACCCTGCGGCCCTGCTCCTCGAAGACCGCGGCGGTCTCCAGCACCGCCGCCTCGGCACCCGAGACCACCACCGAACGCGGACCGTTGACGGCGGCGACCGACACCTCCGGCCGGCCGGCCAGAACCGCGGCGACCTCCTCCTCGGTGGCCTCCACGGACACCATGGCCCCGCCCGCCGGGAGGGCCTGCATGAGCCGGCCGCGTGCGGCGACCAGCGCGGCCGCGTCCGCGAGGTCGAGGACGCCCGCCACGTGCGCGGCGGTGATCTCGCCGACGGAGTGGCCCATCAGGTGGTCGGGGGTGACCCCCCAGGACGCGACGAGGCGGTACAGCGCCGTCTCCACGGCGAACAGGGCGGCCTGCGTGTAGACGGTCCGGTCCAGCAGCGCGGCGTCCGCACTGCCCTCCTCCGCGAACACGACCTCCCGCAGGGGAAGTTCGACGTGTCCGGCGAGGTTCCGGTCGAGCTCGGCGCACACCGCGTCGAACGCCTCGGCGTACACCGGGAACGCCTCGTACAGCTCGCGGCCCATCCCGGCCCGCTGCGAGCCCTGGCCGGAGAACATCACGCCGATCCGGCCCGGCACGGCCAGCCCCCGCACCGTTCCCGCGGTCTCCTCGCCCCGGGCCAGCGCGCGCAGCCCGTCC
>NZ_JACADT010001219.1:0-1471 GCF_013421635.1 Streptomyces sp. UH6
CCGCTCCACGGCGGTCGGCTCGTGGACCGGGGCCGCCCGTACGAAGTCCTCGTCGAAGACCACGGGAGCGAACTCGTCGTCCGGCGTCCCGCGGTTCTGGTCGTCGTCAGGCCCTCCGCCGTCAGGGAACGGCGTGCCCCCCACGTCCTCCGCCACGGCACCAGAGTAGACGTGCCGGGTCAATTTGGGCAGAGCGTACGGAAATTCGGCGAAGGACCGGTGACGGTCCGCGGGGCCCGTGCGGGCCCGGGGCCGGACGTCAGTGGTCGGAGGTCGCGGTTGGGGGCAGGGGCAGGATCAGGATCAGGATCAGGGGCGGACGTGCCCGTCGCCGGTGACGATGTACTTCGTGCTGGTCAGCTCCGGGAGGCCCATCGGGCCGCGGGCGTGCAGCTTCTGGGTGGAGATGCCGATCTCCGCGCCGAAGCCGAACTGGCCGCCGTCGGTGAACCGGGTGGAGGCGTTCACCGCGACCGTGGTGGAGTCCACCAGCTGGGTGAAGCGGCGGGCGGCCTGCTGGGAGGTGGTGACGATCGCCTCGGTGTGGCCGGAGCTCCAGCGGCGGATGTGGGCGACGGCCGCGTCCAGCGAGTCGACGACGGCGGCGGCGATGTCGTAGGAGAGGTACTCGGTCTCCCAGTCCTCCTCGGTCGCCTCGACCACGGTGGCCTTGGTGTCCGCGGCCAGCTCCAGCACCCGCCCGTCGCCGTGCACGGTGACCCCGGCGCCGGCCAGGGCCTCGAGGGCGCGCGGGACGAAGGCGTCGGCGATGTCGCGGTGGACCAGCAGGGTCTCGGCGGCGTTGCAGACGCTGACCCGGTGGGCCTTGGAGTTGAGCAGAATCTCCACCGCGGTGTCGAGGTCCGCGTCGGCGTCGACGTAGACGTGGCAGTTGCCGGTCCCGGTCTCGATCACCGGGACGGTGGACTGCTCGACGACGGTACGGATCAGCGAGGCGCCGCCGCGCGGGATGAGCACGTCGACCAGGCCGCGGGCGCGCATCAGCTCGTGCACCGACTCGCGGCTCTCGCCGGGCACCAGCTGCACCGCGTCGGCCGGCAGTCCGGCGCCCGCCACCGCGTCGCGCAGGACGGCCACCAGGGCGGTGTTGGAGGAGTAGGCGGAGGACGAGCCGCGCAGCAGCACCGCGTTGCCCGACTTCAGGCAGAGCGCGGCGGCGTCGACCGTCACGTTGGGGCGGGCCTCGTAGATGATGCCGACCACGCCGAGCGGGACGCGGACCTGGCGCAGGTCGATGCCGTTGGGCAGCGTCGAGCCGCGGACGACCTCGCCGACCGGGTCCGGCAGCGCGGCGACGTCGCGCACGTCGGAGGCGATGGCCCGGATCCGCTCCGGGGTGAGGGTCAGCCGGTCGATCACGGACTCGGCGGTGCCGGCCTCGCGGGCGCGGGCCACGTCCTTCGCGTTGGCCTCGACGACCTCCTCGACGCGGGCCTCGAGGGCGTCCGCC
>NZ_JACADT010000122.1:0-9446 GCF_013421635.1 Streptomyces sp. UH6
TCCGGCCACGCCGTCCTGATCGTCCGGCCCGACGGCTACGCCTCCTGGGCCTCGGACCGCGCGGCCTGCGCCCGGGGCACCCTGCTCACCGCGGTCGGCAGGCTGGCGCGCACCCTCGCCGTCACCTTCACCCTCACGGGTAAGTCAATGGGGCCCGGCGGGCCGCCTCTCCGCTCAAAGAGGCGTCCCACCGGGCCCCGGTCGCGTGCCACGCCGTCCCCACGTGCGGCACGCTCAGGCCGTCCGCCTCATCCCGCGGGCGGCCGGCCTGGGTCTTGGTCCAGTCCGAGCGAGGGCAGTACGGCGGATTCCACGAACCGCACCATGTGACCGGCGTCGGCATACCGGGCGGAGAGCACCGGCCTGATGCGCATCACGCCGAACAGCATGTCCGGCACGAACGGCAGCGCCGGATGGTCCTCGGGAACCTCGCCCCGGTCGACCCCCCTGCGCAGGATCGCCCGCAGCGCGACCACCTCGGGGTCGACCAGGGCCTCCCGCAGTGCGTCGCGGAGGTCGCTGTCCGCCGTGATGGCGTGCCCCAGGGCCTGGGACAGCCTGGTGTCCCTCTGCGACACCTCGCCCAGACTGGCGGCCACCTGCCGGAGGTCCCCGGCGAGCGACCCGGTGTCGATCGCGGCGAACCCTCCTCGACGGCTGGCGCGCAGCGCGGCGGCCACGAACTGGGTCTTCGTCTTCCACTGCCGGTAGAGCGTCGACTTGCTGCACCGGGTGGCGGCCGCCACACCGTCCATGGTGACGGCCTCGTAGCCGTGCTCCCGGATCAGCTCCAGCACGGCGTCGAAGAACTCCCGCTCACGTTCCGGTGTGATCTTGGAACGCCGCGACGAGACTTCCGACCGGACTCCGTCCTCGGCACGCAACGCCATGCCCACTTCCTTCCTCCGCCGCACTCCGCGGCTTCGGGGCTCGCCCACCCCTACCGATACTCGCACGTATCGATACTTGCCAGTACCGAAACTCTACCGTATCGACACGGAAACGTGTCGATGAAGCTCCGCGGCCGCCCCCGGGCGCGGGTGGAGTGGGGTGGGCGCGGAGGCGCGGGCACGCGGGAGGAACCGGCCGACGCGCCGCCGGGGCGTCACGTCGTCCGGGGTCCGGGACGGCCGTGCGAGTCTCAGCGGGCTCCGGCCGGGTTGGCGTCCTCACCGAGGTAGGTGCCGTATCCCTCGACGACCAGCGGGCCGTCGAAGATCAGCACCTCGTTGACCAGACCGCCCTTCTGGTTGCGGTAGTTGATGACCAGACAGTCCACGCCCAGGTAGCTGCCGACCACTTCGAACCGCAGGTCGGGGATGCGCCGCAGTCCCTCGGCCCAGTAGCCGCGCAGCGCCTCCTTGCCGCGGATGACCCCGTCGCCGCCGAGGAGTTGCGCGGCCACCGGAGACCGGAACGTCACGTGGTCGCTGAAGTGCGCCAGGAGGGCGTCCAGATCGTGGGCGTTCCACGCCGTCAACCAGGAGTCGACCCATGTCCGCGCGGTGCCGTGATCCATGGGCGCATTGTGCCATCGCCGTGGGACGGCCACCCCGCGGTCGGAGAACACCGCGAGACAGCGGGTGAGCCCGAGATTACGCGGCCGAAACGGGGAGGCCCGGAGGCCCGGAGGCCCGGAGACCGAGGCTCCCGGAGGCCGGGAAGCGGAATCGGGGCCCGGAAGCGGGAAGCCCGGCCCGCGGCCCGGCAGCCCGGCGTCCGGAAGGCCCGGAAACCGGGAAGTGCGAGAGCCGGAAGGAGAGAGGCCCGGAGGCCCGGAGGCCCGGAAATCGAGAGACCGAGAGGCCTCTAGTCCGGCGGCCACAAGGCCGCAAGACCAAAAGGCCACGAGGCCGCAAAACCCCGAGGCGGGGAGACCGCGAGGCCGGAGGCCCCGGGACCACGAGGCCGGAGGCCGCGACACCCCAGGCCGCAAGGCCGGAGGCCGCAAGACCCCAGGCCGGAGGCCCAAGGCCCCAAGACCGCGAGGCCGGAGGCTGCAAGGCCCCAGGACCGCAAGGCCGCAAACCCGAAGGCCGCAAGACCCCAGGACCGCGAGGCCGGAGGCCCTCAGACCGCGAGGCCGGAGGCCAGGGGCCGAGGCCGCAGGACCCAAAGTCCCGAGGCCGGCGGCGCGGCCTGGACGCTGGGACCTGTGGCCCGGACCCCGGAGGAAGGATCCGGGGCCCCGGGGCAGGGGTCCGGTGGCCCCGGGGCAGGGGTCAGGGGCAGGTGCTGCGCACCGTCCTGCCCACCCGGTGCGCCTCGTCGAGGATCAGCTTGCCGTACGTGTCCCAGACACCCCGCAGGCGGCTGGTGACCACCACCACGTCGGCCGACCGCTCCGGCAGACAGGTCCGCACCCCGAGCCCGTGCCGGACGCGGTGCGGTGAGTCCCCGGCGGCCGCACCGGCCACCACGCGTGCGTCGAAGTCGAGGAGGACGGCGTCGTCCGGCAGGGACGGCGGCAGTGACCCCCCGCAGCCGAAGACGACGACACGTGATCCGGCCGGCACGTCCTGGAGCAGGGTCTCGATCTCCTCGCGGACGCCCAGGTCAGCCGCCTCCCGCGTCCAGTCGAGCAGGGACGCGTACCGGCCGTGCAGGGTCGCGGAGTTGTCCTGCACCAGCCAGTCCCCGGTGGCGAACCAGGCCCAGTTCAGCTCCACCGCCGGTTCGGGGAACTTCCTCAGCAGGTGCAGGGCGTTGTGGACGACGCTCTCCGCGTTGCCCGCCGGATCGCGTTCGTGGGGTGTCTCGATGGCCCACGCCTCGCGGCCCACCCGGAACCCGGCTCCGGCCTTGTGCAGCCGCAGGCCGAGGTCCAGGTCCTCCACGCCCCAGCCCTCGAAGGTCTCGTCGAACCCGCCGACCCGCCAGAAGTCCTCGGTGGTGACGGACAGGTTCACCGTCCAGGACATGATCCAGGGCATCGGGAGCGCGTCCGCGTCGAAGTCCACCGACGCGAACTCCGGGTGCCGGCAGTCCTGGAAGGAGGGGTCCTCGCCGTAGCGCCGGTGCACGTCCTCCGGGGAGAGCTCCGCCACGGCCTCCGCGAGACCCGGGGTCGGGTCGAACGGCCGGTAGCCGTACGTGTAGCCGATCACGACCTTCGGCCCGGCCTCGCCGTCCCGTGCGGCGTGGTGCGCGAGGTGCCCCTGGAGGAAGCCGGGGCCGGCGAGCGTCCCGGTGTCCAGGAAGACCAGGACCGGCGCCTCGGCCAGGCGCGCCCCGGCGTTGCGCGCCGCGGCGGCGCGCGCGCCCCGGTCCTCCTGGAAGAAGTACCGCAACGCCAGCCGCGACGCGAAGGACCGCACCAGCTCGGCGGTCGCGTCGCTCGAACCGTCGTCGGCGACGATCACCTCGAACTCGTCGGCCGGCAGGCTCTGCCCGGCGAGCGACTCCAGGGTCGCCCGGAGTTCCTCGGCGCGGTTGTACGTGGGTATGACCACCGACGCCCGAGGGCTCGTCGATCTCATGTCTCTCCATCTTCCGGTAGGGGTTCACGCCGGCGGGTCACCGCGGCGGACGACGGGTCCGTCACAGGCGCCCGTCGGCGACGGCCTTGGTCACCCAGGGGATCACCTCGTCGAGCATGTCCTCCAGGCTCGTCGTCGCCTCGAAGCCGAGGACCTCACGGGCCTTCGTGACGTCGGGGACGCGCCTTTGCACGTCGTGCGGGAAGGACTGCTCGCTGACGTGCCGGAAGGGCACGCCGGGCCCCTTGATCCTGTCCCAGACCAGCCGGGCCAGCTCCATGACCGTCGTCGACCGCTCGGTGGACAGGTTGAAGTCCTCGTTGAGCGCGCCGGGGTGCTCGAGCGTGTCGACGATGCCGCGGGCGAGGTCGCCCCCGTACGTGTAGTGGCGGACCTGGTTGCCGTCGCCGTGGATGTGCAGGGGGTCCTGCCCCTTCACGATCTTCTGCACCAGGTCGGGCACCACGTGGGACATGGCCAGGGTGACGTTGCCCGACAGGATCTCGGCCTGTCCGGCCGCCCGGCCCTCCCCCACGCCGACGCAGTTGAACGGCCGGACGATCGTGTACGGCAGCCCGTACTGGTCCCGGGCGGCCCGCGCGTAGTACTCGACGGCCAGCTTCTGGAAGCCGTAGCTCGACGCCGGGGGCGGTACGCGCCGCTCGTCGCCCTCCGTCGAGGGCCACCGGTCCGTCGACTCGTACACCATCGAGGACGACACGTACGTCATCTTGCGGAGGGTGCCGGCCCGGTGCGCCTCGATGGCCGCGTCGCAGGAGGCCGCCATGATCCGCTCGTTGGTGGCCAGCAGGTCGTAGGCGTAGGTGTGGAAGTAGGAGATCCCGCCGATCATCGCGGCGCCCGCGATGAAGTGGTCGCAGTCGGCGAGGAGCTCCCGCACCAGCCCCACGTCCCGCGCGTCGCCCTCGACCAGGCGGTACCGGGGGTGGGTGTCGTGGGCGTGGCTCACCGGCCCGTACTTGGAGTAGTCGTCCAGGCCGACCACCTCGTGGCCGCGTCCGAGCAGTTCCTGCACGACGTAGCCGCCGATGAATCCTGCCGACCCGGTGACGAGTACCTTCACCATTTCGCGTCCGCCCCTTGTGGGTGTCGAGCGCCGGTCACCGGCGCGTCCGATGCCGGGGCCGCGGTCGTCGCGGCCCTCGGAGCCGTCATACGAGCGTCCCGCGGCCGTTGATGCCCCAGATGTCGACGACGGGTGTCGCGGTCGGCAGGTCGCGGTACTCCGGATGCGGCGCGCCGATCACCAGCAGGTCGGCGCGCTCGAGCACTTCGTCCAGTGGCAGGAACCGGTCGTCGACGACGTAGGGGTCGCTGCACAAGGTCTCGCGCGCCTTGAGCGCGAGGATCTTGCGGAGTTTGAACGACAGGCTCGCCCGCGTGTCGTCGCTGCCGGCCTTGAACGCCATGCCGAGGATGCCGACGGTGAGCCCGGAGAGGTCGTAGCGGGCCTCGAGGCGGGCCGCCAGGTAGAGCGGCAGTCCTTCGTTGACCAGCATCGCCGAATGGCCGAGCGCGAAGTTGTTCCGGCTGAACGCCGCGAGCTGCATCGTGTCCTTGAAGAGGCACGGTCCCGCCGCGAAGCCCGGGCCCGGCAGGTCGGCCGCGCGCGGATAGTCGTGGGTGATCGCCCCGCGGATGCGGTCGAAGTCGAGGCCGGCGTCGTTCGCCATCATCCAGAACTGGTTGGCCGCGGCGAACTTGATGTAGCGCCAGGTGTTGGTGAACAGCTTCGCCAGTTCCGCCTCCTCCGGGGCCAGCCGCACGGTCTGGTCGGTGAGGTGGCGGAAGAACGCCTCCGACCGCCGGTAGGCGCGTTCGGTGCGGGCCGCGACGATCTGCGGTAAGGAGAACAGCTCGGTCATGGCCCGGCCCTCGGCGATGCGCTCCGGGCAGAAGGCCACGTCGATGTCGAGGCCGTGTCCGGCGAGGGTCTTCTCGGTGAGCGCGGTCACGCCCGGGTGGACGGTGCTGCGCAGGACCAGCAGTTGTCCGTCGCGGAGGTGGTCGGCGCACGCCTCGACGGCCCGCGGGACCGCGCCGACGTCCGGGTTGAGGTGCTCGTCCACCGGGGTGCCGACGATCACGACGACCGTCTCGGCCCCGGCGATGCGGGACGGGTCGGTCACGGCCACCAGGCGTCCGTCACGGACCGCGGCGGCGAGCGGCTCGGCCGCGCCCGGCTCGTCGAAGGGCAGCACACCGCTGTTGACCGTGGCGACGGCGGCCTCGTTGATGTCGAACAGGACGACCGGTAACCCCCGTGCGGCGAGGGCGATCCCCAGCGGCAGTCCGACCCTTCCGCAGCCACCGATGATCACGGTGGGGAGGAGGTCCCCGTCCGCCCGGCCCAACGCGCTCAACCGCCCACCCCGATTGCCTCGTACCACACACGTCAGCCGTGGAAGATCAGGAAAGTTTTCGTACGCTAGCACGAATCATCGGTACGCTGGGAGCGCTCCCGTCACGTGTGTCCGGTTCCTTCCCACCCCCCGCATGCGAGAGGTGTGTTCATTGCTCAGGCAAGAGGTGTCGCTCGACGGCAAGGACGTCCCGTACCTGTACGGCGTCGACGTCACGGAGGAACTGGTCGGCGCGCTGGCCGACCTGGCCGCGACCGCGGATCTCGTGCTGCTGGTGACGGACCGTGAGGTCGCCGTCCACGCGGAGCCCGTCGCCCGCGGTCTGGCGGAGGCCGTGCGGGTGGCCCTGTTCACCGTGGACGCCGCTGAACAGCGCAAGACGCTGTCGCTGGTCGAGGACATCGTCGAGTTCGCGGTCGGTCAGGGCGCCAGCCGCAGCACGGTGGTCGTCGCCATGGGCGGAGGCATGGTCGGCAACGTCGCCGGGCTCGCGGCGGGGCTGCTCTTCAGGGGCGTCCGGCTGGTGCACCTGCCGACCACGCCGATCGCCGCGTTCGACTCGGTGCTGTCGGTCAAGCAGGCGGTCAACCTGAGCGGCGGCAAGAACCTCTGCGGCACCTACCACGTGCCCTCGCTCATCGCCTGCGACCTGCGCTGGCTCACCTCGGTGCCCCGCGGCCTCATGCTCACCGGCCTGGCCGAGATGGCGAAGAACGTGCTGGCGGTGGTGCCGGACCGCCGGCCCGCGCTGGAGCGGGCCCTCGGCCGGCTGGCCGACGAACCGGCCGCCGCGTTGCTCGAACTGCTCGCCATCGGCTGCGACGCCAAGGCGCCCTACCTGCGCACCGATCCACGGGAGCGCCGCGAGGCATTGGTGTTCGAGTACGGGCACACGATGGGGCACGCGCTGGAGTTCGTCTCCCAGGGCGGGATCGGCCACGGCGAGGCGATCGCCTGGGGCATGCTGGTCGCCGCCGAGGTCAGTCATGGCCTCGGCCACCTCGGCCACGACGACCTCGCCCTGCATCGTCAGGTGGTGGGGCGGCTGCGGCTGCCCCCGGCCGCGGCCGGGCCCGGCGGGCTCGACCGGGAGCGGATACGCGCGGTGCTGGCCCGGGACAACAAGCGCGGCTACCTGCCCTGCGCTCCCGACGAGGTTCCCATGGTGCTGCTGGAGTCGGCGGGGCGCGTCGTCACCGGTGACCGCGGATTACCCCTGGTCCCCGTTCCCGTGGACCTCGCGATGTCCGCGCTCGAGGCGGTCGTCGGGGCGGCCCCCGGGGCCACGCTCGTGGAGGCCGGGCCCGCCCGGGAGAGGCTGGGTGCCGTATGACCGGGATGGCGTTCTTCGACGACTTCACCGACACCGTCCTGGGCCACCACCCGGACTACGTCGTCGGCCTGGCCAACGCCGCGGCGACGGTCGCCGCGCCGGGGCCGGTGCGGATGTACTGCCCGCCCGCGTACCTGGCCCACCACCGGCTCGACCGGGCGGTCACCCACCGGGCCACGACCGGCGCCTCGCCCGGATCCGGCGCGGTGAAGCTGCCCTACTCCCAGGCCGTCGACCCGGGCAAGCTCGCCGAAGCCTGCCGGGACGCGTACGACCACGGGGCCAGGGTGTTCCTCAACTGCTATTTCGACGAGAACTACCCGGCCTGGCCCGCCCCCGTGACCGGGCTGAGGTTCGTGCACTCCCTGCACCGGCCCGGCTATTTCGCCGCCGACGCCGCACGGCGCCTGGGTGAGGGCGGGCGGCTGGCGGATCTGGTGCGCGGGCAGGCGGCTGACGCCCTGTTCGTGGTGAACACGGCCGTCGGCGAGCGGCAGGCGCGGCAGTTCGTCGACGCGCGCAACCTGCTGCGGGCCGGCTGGCCCACCGCCACCCGCGCCGAGGTCGCCGCCGCCTTCGCCCGCGGCGCGGCGCCGGCCGACGAGGAGCCCTACGTCCTGTCCATCGGCAGCGCGCGGTCCGACAAGGGCGTCCGCGTGCTGCTGTCGGCGCTGGCCGGCGGTCCGCTGCTCCGTGTCCTCGGCCAGCAGTACGACGGCGTGGAGAAGCAGCTGACCTCCGAGTACCCGCACACCCGTGTCGACTGGGAGAGCGGCTGGATCTCCAGGGAACGGCTGGGAGAGGTGATCGGCCGGGCCGCCGTGATCGTCTTCCCGTACCAGCAGGAGTTCGCCGGCTACGGCGGGGCGTCCGGAGCGCTCGCGCAGGCGATCAGCGCCGGCAAGCCGGTGATCGTCTCCGAGGTGCTGGCCGAGCAGGTCCCCGACTCGCCGGCCTGCCGGGTCGTTCCCGCGGCCGACGGGCGCGCGCTGCGACGCGCGGTCGACGACGCGCTGCGTCACCTGCCCGAACTGCGGGAGGCCGCTGCCGGTCTGCGTACGTACGTGGAGGAGAACCACACGTACGAGGGGCACGTCGAACGCGTCCTGGACCGGTGCGGCTGATGCCGGGCACCGCTTCGTCGACGCGCCCGCACGCGCGGGTGGCCGCTCTCGTCGCGCTGGTCGTCGCCACCTTCTGCTTCGTGGCGACCGAGAACCTGCCGGGGGGCCTGCTGTCGTTGATGGCCGGGGACCTGGACACCTCGCTGTCGGCGGTGGGGCTGCTCGTCACCGGGTACGGCCTGACCGTCGCCGTGGTGTCGGTGCCCCTGGTCAGGGCGACCCGCGACGTCCCGCGCCGCCGTCTGCTCTCCTGGGTGCTGGCCGTGTTCGTGGCCGCGAACTGCGTCACCGCCTTCGCTCCCGGCTACCAGCCCCTGCTGGCCGGCCGGGTGGTCACCGCCTTGGCCCACGCGGTCTTCTGGTCGGTGGTGGTCGTCACGGCGGTGGGGCTGTTCCCGCCGCGGCTGCGGGGCCGGATCGTCACGGTGGTGTTCACCGGGAGTTCGGTCGCGACCGTGATGGGGGTGCCGGCCGGCACCTGGCTCGGCCAGCAGTGGGGGTGGCGGGCGCCGTTCCTGGTGCTCACCGGCCTGGGCCTGGCCGCGCTGGTCACCATGGTCGTCTTCATGCCGAACGCCCGCGCCGACGAGGAACACGCCTCCGCCACGGCGCCGGACGGACGGCGGTTCGCCGTGCTGCTGGCCGCCACCGCCCTGTCGGTCACCGGCCTGTCCGCCGCCACGACGTACACCGTGCCCTTCCTCGGCGAGGTCGGCGGTTTCCCGGACTCGGCGATGGGCCCGCTGCTGTTCGTTCGGGGCGCGGCGGGCGTGGTGGTCATGGCCGTCGGCGGGACGGTGCTGGACCGCTGGCCACGGGGCGCGGTGATCGTTTCCACCGGGCTGCTCGCGTGCGCGCTGTTCGGGCTCCACGGTCTCGGCACCGTCCGGCTCGTCACCGTCGGCCTGCTCGCCCTGTTCGGTGCCGCCATGTTCCTGATGATCAGCGCGACGGCGAACCGGATCCTGTACGTGGCGCCCGGCCGCACGGAGGACGCCACCGCCGCCCACAGCGCGGTCTTCAACGCCAGCGTCGCGGCGGGCGCGCTGGTCGGGGCGCTCCTGCTGCCTTCCTGGGGTGTGCGCAGCACCGCCCTGGTCGCCGCCGTCCTGGTGGCCGCCGCGGC
>NZ_JACADT010001220.1:0-1467 GCF_013421635.1 Streptomyces sp. UH6
GGTTCCGCCGCCGGACTGACCGGCGACGCTAGCACGGCGCCCTGCCGCGGAACGCCTGGTCGGCGGTCCACGGCAGGGCGCGTGGTGGGTGCGGGCTCCGCGGGCGGGCCCGCGCCGCTCAGGCGATGCGGGTCAGCTTGGCTCCGACGCCCGGCTCGGCCAGGTCGCCCTGCAACTGCACCGGCACCTTGACGGCTCCGCCCTCGGCGTCGCCGACGGTCAGCGTGCCGACCTCGGTCCCGGCGGAGGCGACGTGCGGCAGGCTCTCCTTGGGCTCGAAGGTCAGCTTGACCTCGTGCCCGGCCCATCCGACCGCCGTGACGTCCTCGGAGACGACCACGGGGGTCCGGCCGCCGAGCCCGTCGTCGACGTGGCCGACGATGTCGCCCTTCTTGAGGATGGTCTCCGCGGCCAGCGCCTCCTGGGTGGCCAGCATCGCCGTCTTGGAGACCGCGTTCACGGTGTCCAGGATGGGGCTCTTGTGCTGGCCGAGGACCGCGCCGACCAAGGTCACCGTCTCGCCGCCGACCTCCTTGGTGGCGGCGAAGAGCAGGTTGCCGCCGGCCTTGGTGGTCGAGCCGGTCTTGATGCCGATCGCGCCGTCGTACGGGACGAGGGTGTTGTAGTTGTAGTGCAGGTTCCCGTACGGGTCCTTCCAGGAGCCCTGCGCGGTGATGTCCACCATGCCCGGCATCTTCATCATCTCGACGCCCAGCTTCACCTGGTCCTCGGCCGTGGAGACGGTCGACGCCTTGAGGCCCGAGGGGTCGGTGTAGGTGGTGTTCTTCATGCCGAGCTCTTGGGCGGTCTTGTTCATCTTCTCGACGAACGCGGACTCCGAGCCGGCGTTCCAACGGGCCAGCAGGCGCGCGATGTTGTTCGCGGACGGGATCATGACGGCGGACAGGGCGTCGCGGAGGCTGAGCTTGTCGCCCTCCTTGACGCTGTTGAGCGTCGACTCGTCACCCGTCTTGTCGTAGCCGCCCTCCTTCTCGGCGAGCGCGTCGACCGGGATGTCGGGCCCCGCCTCGCCGGGCTTGAGCGGGTTCTCCTTCATGATCACGTACGCGGTCATCGACTTCGTGACCGAGGCGATCGGCACGGGCTTCTGGTCGCCGAAGTGGTCGACGGTCCCGATGCCGGTGACGTCCATCCAGCCCTGGCCCTCGCCGGGCCACGGGAGGGCGACCGGGTCGCCGCCGAAGCGGTGGGTGTCCTCGGCGGTCAGCACCAGGGACGGCTCGGGCAGCGGACGGACCATCTGGACGATCGCGAGGACGATCGCCAGCAGCGCCACGACCGGGGTCCAGATCTTGACCCGGCGGACCACCCGGCGCGGCAGGGTGTCCGGCGGCGGCGGGGTGTTGGTCAGCTCGGCGAGCAGGTCCAGCGGGGGCTTGGGCGGCAGCGGCTGCTGCGTGGTGCGTTCGGGACCGACCTGGGGGATCGCGGTGGTCCCGGTGGTGG
>NZ_JACADT010001221.1:0-1458 GCF_013421635.1 Streptomyces sp. UH6
GCGCGGGAGCGGTCGCACCCCTACCGAGATACCCCCCTAGGTATGTTACGGTGGCCACGGAGACAATACCCGGGGGGGTAATTCGCGAAGGAGTGCGTTCCATGTTCTTCGCCGACGTCCTGGAGACGCAGGGGCTGGGCAACCGGAGCTACCTGGCGGGCGGGGCGCGGGCCGCCGTCGTGGTGGACCCGCCCCGGGACATCGACCGCCTGGTCGAGGCGGCCGCCCGGCGCGGCGTCCGGATCGTCGCGGTGGCCGAGACCCATGTGCACAACGACTACGTGACCGGCGGACTGCAGCTGGCCCGGCTGACCGGTGCACGGTACCTGGTCCCGGCCGCCGCCTCCGTCTCCTACGACCGGGTCCCGGTCTCCGACGGCGACGTGGAGGACATCGACGAGGGGCTGACCCTCCGCGCCGTCGCGACCCCCGGCCACACCCCGCACCACATCTCCTACGTGCTGGAGGAGGACGGCCGCGCCGTCGCCGCCTTCACCGGCGGGTCGCTGCTGATCGGCGGTGTCGGCCGCCCCGACCTGGTGGAACCCCGCCTGACCGAGCGGCTGGCCCGCGCCCAGCACGCATCCGCCCACCGGCTCGCCGCCGAGCTGGGTGACGACGTCGCGGTGATGCCCACGCACGGCTTCGGCAGCTTCTGCTCCTCCGGCCGGGCCGGCGGGGAGCGCAGCACCATCGGCGCCGAGAAGAGCTCCAACCCGGCGCTCCTCCAGGACGTGGACGAGTTCGTCGGGCAGATGCTGGCCGGCCTGGACGACGTCCCCGCCTACTACGCCCACATGGGTCCGGCCAACGCCTCCGGCCCCGGGCCCATCGACCTGACGCCCCCGCGACGGGCGGACGCCGGGGAGATCGCGGGCCGGCTGGCCGCCGGCGAGTGGGTCGTGGACCTGCGCAGCCGGGTGGCGTTCTCGGAGGGGCACGTGGCCGGCTCGTTCAACTTCGAGCTCGACGGGCAGCTCGCCACCTACCTGGCGTGGACGATCCCGTGGGGCAAGCCGGTCACCCTGCTGGGCGCGAGCGCCGAGGAGGTGACCCGCGCGCAGCGTGAACTGGCCCGGGTGGGCATCGACCGCCCCGCCGCGGCGGCCGTCGGCTCCCCCGCCGACTGGCTCCGCCCGGGAGAGCGGCCGTCGTCGTTCCCCCGCGGCACCTTCGCCGACCTGGCCGCCGCCCTCTCGGCAGACGAGCGGGTGGTCGTGCTGGACGTGCGCCGGGACGGGGAACGGTCGGCCGGATGGATCGAGGAGAGTGTCCACATCCCGATCCACCGGATCCACCAGCGGCTGGACGAGGTCCCCGACGGCACCGTCTGGGTGCACTGCGCGGGCGGTATGCGCGCTGCCGTCGCGGCCTCGATGCTGGACGCCGCAGGTCGGCGTGTGGTCGCGATCGACGACGGCTACGCGGCGGCGGCCGAGGCGGGCCTCGCGCTCGTCA
>NZ_JACADT010001222.1:0-1458 GCF_013421635.1 Streptomyces sp. UH6
CGCCCGTCACGCCCCGTCCGCCGACTCCCGCTTCTTCCGCCACCGCGACATCATCTCGGTCAGCTCGACCTCGATGAACTCGAAGAACTCCAGGGTCTCCCGCAGCCGTTGCTCGGCCGGGGAGCCGGGGCTCACGGCGCCGACGCCCTCGCGGATCGCCGCCTGCCAGCGGCGGAGCAGGGCCTCGCGGTTGGTGATCGCCTCGTACCACTGGTCGCTGTGGACCCGGTACCGCTCCCGGCGCGAGCCGGGCTCGCGCTCGCGGGAGACCAGGTGCGTCTGGGAGAGGTAGCGCACCGCGCCGGAGACCGCCGCCGGGCTGATCCTGAGCTGTTCGCCCAGCTCCGCCGAGGTGAGGACACCGTCGTCGGAGGCGAGCAGCGCGGCGAAGACCCGGGCGGGCATCCGGGCCATGCCGGCGTCGGTCAGCTGGCCCGCGAAGAGCTCCACGAACCGCGACACCGCCTCGGCGTCCCGTTCCTTCGCGGACGACCCGGCCTCCGTCATGCGCAACCTCTCTCCTCCGTGGGTCTCCGAGTTTATACGTTTCCTTAACTTCACAACTTTCTGAAGGAAGCGTAATTTCAGAAGCATGACGCAGGAACCCCTCGCGATCGAGGTCTCCGGACTCCAGAAGTCGTTCGGCGCCACCCGCGCCCTCGACGGACTCGACCTGTCCGTCCGCACCGGGGAGGTGCACGGCTTCCTCGGCCCCAACGGGGCCGGCAAGTCGACCACCCTCCGCGTACTGCTCGGCCTGATGCGCTCCGACGCCGGCGCCGCCCGGGTCCTCGGTCTGGATCCGTGGGGCCGGGCCGTCGAGGTGCACCGGCGACTCGCCTACGTGCCCGGTGACGTCGAGCTGTGGCCCAACCTCAGCGGTGGCGAGGCCATCGACCTGCTGTCGCGGCTGCGCGGCGGCATCGACCGGCGCCGCAGGGACGAGCTGATCGACCGGTTCGACCTGGACCCGCGCAAGAAGGGCCGGGCCTACTCCAAGGGCAACCGGCAGAAGGTCGCCATCGTCGCCGCGCTCGCCTCCGACGCCGAGCTGCTGCTCCTCGACGAGCCGACCTCGGGTCTGGACCCGCTGATGGAGGTCGTCTTCCAGGACGTGGTCCGCGAGGCCAAGGAGGCCGGGCGGACGGTGCTGCTCTCCAGCCACATCCTGGCCCAGGTGGAGAAGCTGGCCGACCGCGTCTCGATCATCCGGCGCGGCCGGACCGTCCAGTCCGGCACCCTCGCCGAGATGCGCCACCTCACCCGCACCACCGTCGAGGCCGAGACCGAACGGCCGGTCGCCGGCCTGGAGGCGCTGCCCGGCGTGCACGACGTCACCGCCGACGGGGCCCGGGTCCGCTTCGCGGTGGACGGCGGGCGGCTCGACGCCGCCGTGCGTGTCCTCGGCGAGGCAGGCGTCCGCAGCCTGGTCAGCCACCCGCCCACCCTGGAGGAGCT
>NZ_JACADT010001223.1:0-1458 GCF_013421635.1 Streptomyces sp. UH6
GTGTCCCGGGTGGAGGCCGCCACCGGTCGCCGTGGTGGCGGCCGGGGCGGTCGCCGGGGCGGGAGCGGTCAGGGACGACAGGTCGTGGGCGTAGACGCCGGCCGCGTGCGCGATCACGTCGATGGTGGCGTCGAACGCGGCCGTCGAGATGTTGTCCAGGTCGTCGCAGGCCCGGTGGTAGCACGGGTCGTACGGCTGGCCCGCCTCGCCGCCGAAGAGGGCGGCCACCTTCTCGGTCTTGATCCCCTCCGCGCCGGTGAACGCTCCGCCGGAGGGGATGCCGGCCTCGATGAACGGGCCGTAGTCGGACCGGCCGTTGAAGTCGGTGCCGAGGTGGGGGAGGTCGCGGCGGTCGAGGAAGCCGGTGAGCTGCCGCTCCAGCTGGGCCGAGCCGGCCGGGCCGGGGCCCGAGCCGACGCCGTCGGAGTCGTCGCCGTCGTAGACGAACAGCGCGTGGTTCGGCGAGGCGATCATGTCGAAGTTCAGGTAGAGCCGGATGTCCTCGCGCCGGTCGGCGGGCAGGGCGTCCACGTAGGCGGTGGAGCCCAGCAGGCCGAACTCCTCGGCGGACCACCAGGCGAAGCGCACCCGCTGGGCGGGGTGGTGCTCGGCCCGGGCCAGTTCCAGGGCGACCTCCAGGAGGCCGGCCGAGCCGGAGGCGTTGTCGTTGATGCCGGGGCCTTCGGTGACGGAGTCCAGGTGGGCGCCGAGCATCACCGTGCGGGAGGGGTCGCCTCCGCGGGTCTCGGCGGTCACGTTGTGGGTGGTGCGCTGTTCGCGGTGCTCGCGGAGGTCGAGGGTGACGGTGGTGGGCGGGGCGTCCTCGGTGTCCTCGGCCTGCGCGGCGGTCCGGGCCGCTTCGGCCAGGGCCCTGCCGTCCTCGCGGGTGACCCCGCCGGTGGGGACGGCGGCGGCCGAGGGGTCACCGAGGGTGCCGCGCAGGGGGCCCTCGGTGTTGTTGGAGATCAGCGCGGCGACGGCGCCGGCGTCGGCCGCGGCCTTCTGCTTCTCGGTGAACGAGCAGGCGCCGCGCGGGATCAGGACGACCTTGCCGCGCACGTCGTGCGGGGCGTAGTCGGAGGGCTCGCAGCCGGGGGTCTCGTCGCCCTCCTCGGGCAGCGCGGCGAGGGGGGCGGTGAGGCCGCCCTCGGGGGTGGAGACGGTGTACGTCATCAGCGAGACGTCGACGTCGCGGGCGGGGCCGCCGGGGGTGGTGACGCTCAGCCTCTCGGCGAGGGTCTCGGCGAAGGTGAACTCGAAGGGAGTCGAGGCGACCCGGTAGCCGGCGTCGCGCAGGGCGTCGCGCACGTAGGCGGCGGAGGCGTCGCCACCGGGGGTGCCGGCGGCGCGGTGTCCGCCGTGGGTGTCGGCGATGCGCTGGAAGGCGGCGAGGTGGCGGTGTGCGTCGCGGGCGTCCGCGTCACCGGTGAGCGCGGCGGACCAGGGGACCACCGCGAA
>NZ_JACADT010001224.1:0-1458 GCF_013421635.1 Streptomyces sp. UH6
GGCCGGACGTAGCCGGTGCCGCCGAAGCTGGTGAAGGCGGCCGTGACCCGGAGCTTGCGGGCCACCTCGTCGCGCAGGGCGTCGGCCTCCTCGCGGGTGCCGGCCAGTCCGTCGGGCAGCCGGACCAGGCGCAGTGCGGGCGCGGGCATCCCGACGCGCGCCGTGTGGTCCTCGCCGGTGAGCCGGGCGAAGGCGGCGGCGACGGTGTGCTGGGCGTGGTCGCCGAGCCGGGTGACGTAGTCGCGGACGCTGTCCCAGCCCCAGGTGTCCTCGACGAAGTCGAGGGCTGCGGGCGCGGCCAGGTAGGAGGTGGCGTCGACGGTGCCCTGGTGGTCGAAGCGCTCCGGGAACGGCTCGGTGGCGCCCCAGGAGTCGATCAGGGGGTGGAGTTCCTGGCGCCGCTCGGCCCGCACGACCAGGGCCGCCGTGCCGCGGGGGGCGCAGGGGAACTTGTGCAGGTTGCCGACCCAGTAGTCGGCCTCGAGGCCGGCCAGGGGGTCGGCGAGCATCCCGGGGGCGTGCGCACCGTCGACCAGGAGGGCGATGCCGCGTCGCCGGGCCTCGGCGGCGATGCGGCCGACGGGCATCAGCCGGGCGGTGGCGGAGGTGATGTGGTCGACGACCGCCAGCGCGGTGCGGTCGGTGAAGGCGTCGGTCACGGCCCGGTACGCCTCGTCCTCGGTGGCGTCGAGGGGGACGTGCACGGTGCGCAGGGTGCCGCCCCAGCGCCGGGCGAGGCGGGCCGCGCCCATGGTGACGGCTCCGTACCCGTGGTCGGTGACCAGGATCTCGGCGCCCGCCCGGTGGGGCAGGTTGCCGTAGACGACGCTGGCTCCGGCGCTGGCGTTGGGCACCAGCACCGTGCCGTCCGCGGGGGCCCCGAGGTGGGCGGCGATCGCGCGCCGGGCGTCGGCGATCATCTGCGGCTGGCCGGGGAACCACTCGACGGGTGACTCCTCCATGCGGCGGCGCAGGGCGGCCTGGACGTCCTGCGCCGCACGGGGGACCGCGCCGAAGGAGCCGTGGTTGAGGTGCCTGACCTCCGGATCCAGCGTCCAGGCGGCGGCCGCGGGCCGTCCGTCGGGCAGCAGGAGCGGGGAGGGTGCCGCCAGGGGTTCGGTGCTCACGTGACTCCAGGTCGATCGTCGTTCGCGGACACGATCGCACAGGGGGCGGGGCGTCCCGACGGCGGAGGCGGGTTCGGGCCGTTCATTCCCCGGGGAGGGCCGCCGCGGCGTGCCCGAGCGCGGCGCGCATCACGTCCCGGAGGGCGGGTGCCCCGGGTGCGTCGGCGTGGCGGGCCCATTCCTCGACGGCGATCCGCAGGGCCACGTTGAGGGTTCCGGCCCGCACGCGGACGGCGAGGTCGGCGGCGTCGCGGCCCTCCCGTTCGGCGAGGATCGCGGCGAAGGCGTCGGCGGCCTCGGAGTGGATCTGCAACCAGACGGCGCGCAGCCC
>NZ_JACADT010001225.1:0-1453 GCF_013421635.1 Streptomyces sp. UH6
CCACACCACCAGGTCGGCGAGGCGGCCCGCGACGACCGCACCGGCGTCGTCGCCCCGCCCGGCCAGCTCCGCGCCGTTGGCGCAGGCCCACTTGAGGACCGTCTCCGGCGCGATGCCGGCCCGCTCGGCGTACATCACCAGCTCGTCCGCGTAGGTGCCGTGCGGCGTCCAGGCGAAGCCGAAGTCGTCGCCGGGCACGATCTTCAGCCCGAGGTCCTCGGCCATCGGCAGGAAGCGCAGGGTGTTCTCGATCTCCTTCTCGAAGTCGAGGGCCTCCAGGTAGTCCGGCGCCTTGCCGAACCGCTCGCCCAGGGCGAGCAGCCGGTCGGGCTGGAAGAGGCTCGGCACCACGAAGACGCCGCGCTCGGCGATCCGCTCCAGCGCCTCGTCGTCGGCGTAGGTGGCGTGGTCGATGACGTCGACCCCCGCGGCCAGCGCGTTGCGGATGCCGTCCAGGCCCCGCGAGTGGGCCCGCACCCTCGCCCCGCGCGCGTGCGCGGTCTTCACGACCAGGGCCAGCTCCTCCCTGCTGAAGAGCAGTTCGTCGGAGCGGGCGTTGGGGAAGGTGTCGTCGCCGGAGGAGAAGACCTTGATGATCTCCGCGCCCTGGTCGATCTCCTCCTCGGTGTACTTCACCAGGTCGCCGAGGACGTCCACCACCGGCATCAGCTCGCGGGGCATCCGCTCCTTGAGCTCGGGGCTGCGCCGCCCGGGCGGGCCCGACACCATCAGGTCGCGGCTGCACGGGGTGATGCGCGGGCCCGGGATGACGCCGGCCTCGATGGCGTTCTTCAGCGCCATGTCGATCCCGGCGACCGAACCGGCCCCGACGAACGCGGTGTACCCGCAGGTCAGCAGGTCCGCCGCGTGCCGCGCGGCGTGCAGGGCGACCTCCGGAACGCGGTACTTGAACAGCGTCTCGCGGCCCGTGGTGACGTTGACGTAGGCGATGTGGGTGTGCCCCAGCGTCATGCCGGGCACGACGGTCAGCCCGGCCAGGTCCCAGCGGACGAAGTCGCCGTCGGCGGGCGCCTCGGCGGCCGGCAGCACGGCCTCGATCCGCTCGCCGTCGAGGAGGACGGAGCGGTGCGGCAGCGAGGCGCGGCCCAGCCCCTCCTGGACGGTGACGTCGTGCAGCAGCAGTCGTCGGTCAGCGGTCACGGTATGCGGCTCCTGACAGGGTGAGGGGGGTGGCGGGGCGCTCGAGCACCGCGGGCCCGAAGACCGTCCACACCATGGGGACGCCGGGCCGGGACACCTGGAACACCAGGCCGTGCCGGCGGCGGCCGGGCTCGTTGGTCACGGCGGCGTCCGCGCGGCCCTCGGCCACCAGCTGGGCGGCGTGCAGGGTGGACTCGGCGGGCACCCACACGATCTCGAAACCGCCGCGCCCGCCCTCCAGGCCGTCCAGCAGCTCCACCAGGCTCCGCGTCTCGTGCAGGGTGGCCAGCCG
>NZ_JACADT010001226.1:0-1451 GCF_013421635.1 Streptomyces sp. UH6
GGACCGGCGGACGATCCGGCCCGGCAGGTGCTGGCGGACCCGTTCGCGGGCGGGCGGCTGCTGACCGGAGCCGACGCCGAACTGCTGGTGCTGGAGACGACCGGCACCGCCCCGGATCCGGCGGACCCGTCGGTGTACACGCCCGCCCGGCCGCTGGAGGTCGTGGTGCGGATCCTGAACAACGTCCGCGCCTGGGCGGCGGCCCGCCCCGAGCAGTCGGCCACCGCGCTGTGGGCGCTGGAGCTGTCGCTGCTGCTGCCCGCGCGGCCCGCTAACCTGCGCTACGAGTACGCCCAACTCCTGGTCGGCAGGGGTGAGTTCATGGCGGGCGCGGAGGAACTCGAGGTGTACGCCGACGTGGTGGAGGCGGTGGACGAGGAGCTGGCCGAACGGGTGCGCGGGCAGGCGCGGTCGGCCCGCGCCCGGCTCAACTGACCCCGTCCCGAGACGAGTCCGCCCGCCTCGCCCCGAAGGGCGGTGCGGGCGGGCGTCGTTCGGCGGCGGTCCGGGTCAGCTGGGGTCGGTCTCGATGACCGCGGTCCGCTCGGTCCTGCTGACCAGCGCCGGGCGCAGCGCGCCGATGACGTCCTCGGCGGTCACCGGGGTCTTCTTCCCGGTGCCCCGGGTGATCAGCACCCCGTCGAAGGTCTCGCCGTACAGCTTCTCCAGCTCGGCCTTGTCGTAGCTCTCGACCAGCCGGCCGTCGACGGCGCGCACCCGCAGGAACCGCCACAGCGAGTTCTCCGGGCTGAACGAGATGGTGTGCGCGGCGTCGGTCCGCACGGTCACCAGGCCGGACATGGCCGGCTCGGCGAACTCCTTCATCATCCGGTCCACCTCGGCGTCCGGGACGCCGGGCTCGCGGGTGGCGACGGGCAGTTCGGTGGCGGGCGCCTTCCCGTCGGCCACCTGCCGGCGGAACGCCTCCTTGACCGCGGGCACGGCCTTCTCGACGTCGATGCCCTTGCCGGGCTTGCCGTAGACGGGCACGGCCTTGCCGGCACTGAACTCGATGCCGCCCTCGGTGACCGAGCCGGCGCCGCCGGCGGACTCTTCCAGGGCGGCGCGCAGCTTCTCGGAGTCGACAGGCATGTTCGGTTCGACGACGCGCTCCTGGCCGAGGAGCGAGCCGATCACGGAGACCGGGTTGTAGTCGCTCCGGGCCGCCTCGGCAACGGTCGCCTTGGTGTCGATCTCCAGGCCCGCCTGCTCCGGCGCGAGGCTGACGGACTCGCCCTCGACGCTGAACTCCAGCGGCCGGTCCACACGGTCGCCCAGGGCACGGTCGAGCTTCTGCGCGGCCTCCTCCCGGGTGCCGCCGCCTATCTCCACGCCGAGCACGGTGGTGCCCTTCGGCACGTCGGAGTGGTTCAGCAGCAGACCCGCGCCGTAGGCCACGGCGAACAGGGCGACCAGGCCGCCGCCGAGCAGGACCAGCTTGTTGCGGCCCT
>NZ_JACADT010001227.1:0-1442 GCF_013421635.1 Streptomyces sp. UH6
CGTGGAGGCTGGTCAGAACCGGTTTCGGCGCGGCGCCGCCGGCGGCCGCGGGGACGACCCGGGTGCCCACGCCCTTGCGGCGCACCAGGAGCCCCTGGTCGACCAGGGTCCGCAGCGCCTGCCGGACGGTGGGCCGGGAGAGGCCGAGCCGGGCGGCGAACGCGATCTCGTTGCCCAGCAGCATGCCGGGCGCCAGCCGTCCCTGTTCGATCGCGGTGCGCAGCTGCTCGGCCAGCTGGAAGTAGAGGGGGACCGGGCTGCCGCGGTCGACGCCCAGCCCGAGCGACACGAGGGGATCGGTCTCTGCTCTCGCCACGGGCGGAGATTAGCGCCCGTGCGAGGTGGAAGTGAAACCGTATGTCCGGTCAAACGGACATGCGCTTTGACATCACGTCAGGTGAAGGCCATTTTTTGTCCTCATGCGCATCGGAGTCATCGGCACCGGACGGATCGGCGCCCTGCACGCCCACGTCCTCAGCCGTCACAGCGAGGTGGGGTCCCTGGTCGTCACCGACACGGACCAGGAGCGGGCACACGAGATCGGCCAGCGGCTGGGGGCGACGGTGGCGCCCGGTGTGAACGAGGTGTTCAACTGGGGCGTCGACGCGGTGGTCGTCACCGCCGCGACCTCCGCGCACTCCGACCTGATCCGGCGCGCCGCCCGCTACGGGCTGCCCGTCTTCTGCGAGAAGCCGATAGCGCTGGACCTGTGGTCCACGCTGGAGGCGATCGCCGACGTCGAGGCCGCGGGCACGGTGCTCCAGATGGGCTTCCAGCGCCGCTTCGACGCCGCCCACGTGGCCGCGCAGGAGGCCGTGTGGAACGGCCGACTGGGGCGGCTGCACACGGTGCGCGCCCTGACCGCGGAGCCGGCGCCGCCGCCGGCCGAACACCTGGCGCTGCACGGCGGGCTGTACCGGGACGTACTGATCCACGACTTCGACACGCTCCGCTGGGTGACCGGCCGGGAGGTGTCCGAGGTGTACGCGGCCGGGTCGGCCGCCGGACCGGCGATGTTCCGGGACGCCGGGGAGGTGGACACGGCGGCGGTGGTGCTCACCCTGGACGACGGCACGCTGGCCACCGTGACCGGGACCCGGCTCAACGGCGCGGGGTACGACCAGCGGATGGAGCTGGCCGGCGAGCTGGACCAGGTGGTGGTGGGACTCGACGAGCGCACGCCGTTCTTCTCGGCCGGGCCCGGGGGGCCGTCCCCGGCGGAGAAGCCCTGGACCGGGTTCCTCGAGCGGTTCGCCCCGGCCTTCCAGGCGGAGCTGTACACCTTCCTGGACGTGGTCCGCGGCGCCCGGCCCAATCCGTGCGACGGCCGGCAGGCGCTGGAGGCGCTGCGGATCGCCGAGGCCTGCGAGCTCTCCCGCCGGGAGCGGCGGCCCGTCCACCTCGGCGAGATCCCCGACGGCCCGCGCTGACCCGGCCTGCGC
>NZ_JACADT010001228.1:0-1440 GCF_013421635.1 Streptomyces sp. UH6
TGGTCGACTGGGATCTCGCGGTGGCGACCGCCGCCCGGCTTGCGCGGCCGGGCCCGGAGGTCGGCCGCGAGGAGGCGCGGGCCGTCGTGGCCGAGCTGCGCCGGCACGCGAAGGCATCGGAGGAGCACGTCCGGGCGTTCACCCGGATGGGCGGGGACGAGGTGCACGACACCCCGGTGCTCGTCGTCGACCGGCCCGGCTGGGCCAAGGCCAACGTGGCGGGCTTCCGGGAGATCCTGCGTCCCCTGCTCGGCAAGATGCAGGAGCGCAGGGCGGGCAAGCCCGGCAGCGCCGTGGTGGGCGCGCTGGGCGGCAAGGTCACCGGCGTGGAACTGGGCGTGCTGCTCTCCTTCCTGGCCTCCCGGGTGCTCGGCCAGTACGAGACCTTCGCGCCCGCTGGCGACGAGCTGCCCGGCGGGGAGAACGGCGGGGGCCGGCTGCTGCTGGTCGCGCCCAACATCGTCCAGGTGGAGCGCGAACTGGACGTCGATCCCTCGGACTTCCGGCTCTGGGTCTGCCTGCACGAGGAGACCCACCGCACACAGTTCTCCGCGGTGCCCTGGCTGCGGGACCACCTGCGGGGCGAGATCCAGACCTTCCTCGCCGAGACCGACGTCGACCCGGGCCAGATGCTCGAGCGGATCCGTGACGCGGCCCAGTCCCTGGTGGGCGGCCGCGGCGACGACGACCGGGACGCGGCCGAGGAGAGGTCGCTGGTCGACCTGGTCCAGACGCCCGCCCAGCGGGAGGTCCTCGGCCGGATCACCGCCGTGATGTCGCTCCTTGAGGGCCACGCCGACTACGTGATGGACGGCGTCGGGCCCGAGGTGGTCGGCTCGGTGGCGGAGATCCGGGAGAAGTTCCAGCAGCGCCGGGCCAAGGGGGCGTCGCGGATGGACCTGATGCTCCGCAAGCTGCTCGGCCTGGACGCCAAGCTGCGCCAGTACCGGGACGGCGAGCGGTTCGTGCGGGCGGTCGTCGAGCAGGTCGGCATGGACGGCTTCAACCGTGCCTGGACCTCGCCCAACACCCTGCCGACCCCCGCGGAGATCCACGCACCGTCCGACTGGGTGGCCCGGGTCCACGGGACCGCGGGAGGCGCGGGCTGACGGAGGCACAGCCCGTGACCGAATATGGAACAAGTGCATCCGGTTGGCGGCAGGGCAACGCCTGATCAATCACCCTTCCGAGGGACCGTGTTCCCAAGGCGGGCGTGCGATGCTCGGATACCGACCTGTTTCTGTCACCATCAACGCACTCTGTGTGACCGTCCTGCGGGTCGGCTTCCCCGAACAACTTCATGAAGGGAACCGGACAATGGGTCCCCATCCAGCGGTCGCGGCGATACGCCTGGCGGTCCGCCGCGTCCTCAACGACATCCTCGCCGAGCACGGCTCGACGCTCACCTCCGCCCGCGCCGCCTCCGCCGGAGCGCGCGAC
>NZ_JACADT010001229.1:0-1436 GCF_013421635.1 Streptomyces sp. UH6
GCCCCACCACGCGCAAGCGGGCGGCGCCCTGCACACGTGACCTCGCTGCGGCGTGCCCAAGCCGGACCTCGGCGGACAGCACTGTTCATCCCCCGACCCGCCCCCTTCCCGGAGGGGCTTACGTTCCGCGGAGCGAGCCGTCGCGTGCGTACGTGACGCCTGCGCCCACCCTCCCCCAAGCTCTCGACTTCGCTCGAGCAGGGGGGACCCCCATCGCCCTTAGCGGCACGACTGCCCGCAGACGGAAGGGTCGGGTCAGGCGGCCGCACGGCGGCGCGTGATGCGCGTGCCGCGCTCGGGTGGGAGGGCCGGGTGCGTGCGGGGGCCGGTGGTGGGGGGGCGTACCCGGACGGGGGTACAGCGGTCGCCCGGGGCCGGGGGGTGGGCGACGCTGCGGGAAGAGGACCGCCCGAACTCCCCGGAGGCAGACCCATGCCCGTTCCGCTACGCCGTCTCGTACTCGCCGTGACCCTCTCCTGCGCCCTCGTCGCCGGCGCAACCGGCTGCGGCAGCAGCGAGCCCACCACCTCCTCCCCGCAGGCGGACACCCGGGTCAACGCGCGGGCGAGCGCGCAGGCCCTGGAAGCCGAGGCGATGGCACAGATGAGGGCCGAGGCGTCCCAGGTGGGGCGGACACGGGCCGAGCCCACGCCCACCACCTCCGCCGAGAAACAGAAGTTCGCCAAGACCCGCTTCGTGGTGAACGCCGGCCTCGCCGCGGGCGCCACCTACCAGTGGATCGTCAAGCCGTTCCGCGCCGGGAGCTTCAAGAAGGGCGCCGACGGCCGCCGCGTCTCCCTGGTCAAGGCCGGCCTCGCCGGCGTCTTCGCGTACAACCGCCTCAAGGCGGCGATCGACAACGCCAAGGGCGACCCCACCCTGGCGAAGGCCGTCGCCCCGCTCGAAGAGGGCATCGAGAAGATGAAGGACCTGCCCAAGCAGCTCCGCAGCGGCGACAACACCGACGAGATCGTCGGCAACTTCGACAGCATCATCAACGACGTCAAGGACGCCGGGAAGTCCGCCGGCGCCGAGGTCACCGACAAGGTGCCCTCCGCCGGAGAGCTGCAGGGCGCGCCGTAGCGGCACGGCACGCGGCACGGCACGCGGCACGACGAAGGCCCCCGCCGTACGGCGGGGGCCCAGGTCACGAGTGACGCGAACCGTCAGCCCCGCTGGATGCCCGAGGCGTCCTGCAGCAGACCACGACGCCCGTCCTGGGTCTGCGCGACCAGACCCGGACCCCGCTGGTCGACCGCCAGGTACCAGACGCCCGGCGTCAGTTCGGCGATCTGCGTCGGCGAACCGTCCTCGGCGTACAGCGCCCGCGGCGCCGGCACGGCGAACCAGAACGGCGAGAACTCCGGCCCCGCCTGCTGCTGCGCGGGGGCGGGCGCGCCGCCCTGCTGCGGCTGACCGCCGTAGGGCTGCGGCTG
>NZ_JACADT010000123.1:0-9412 GCF_013421635.1 Streptomyces sp. UH6
CCAGTCGCGGCCGGCCGGCCCCGGCACCTGCCGGTCGCCCATCCCCAGCGCCACCAGCCGGTCCATGAGCAGGGCCGTCACGGCCAGGTAGTCCTTCTTGCTCGACGGGTGCCCGTCGTCGGTGAAGTACGCCGGCCGCTGCGCGAGGAGCTCCAGCGCCCGCGCCTCGTTCCCCGTCAACGCGCAGAACTCGACGTGCTCGGCGTAGGAGGCACGCATGCTCTCCGTCGCCCGCACCAGCCGGAAGCCCCGCAGATGGTTGGCCTTCGCCTCGCCGAGGCGGCCCAGCCGCAGGAGCGGCAGCAGCGAGGACGCCAGCACGTTGTGCGGCTCGTGGGCGCAGGTGAACCGGCCCTCCAGAACCGGTGCCCACACCTCCAGCGCCTCCTCGTCCCGGCCCCGGATCACCTGCCACCAGCCCTGGCCCTGCAACTCGCAGGCGTAGCAGTCCGCCATCCGGTCACGGTCGGCGGACAGCCAGGCCGCGTAGGCCACTTCGGCGCGCTCCAGGTCGCCGACGTGGCTGGCGACGTGGAACTCGCAGGAGCGCACGGCCCGTTCGGAGTGGCCCGCCAGCCGGTAGCGGCGCTCCATCTCCTCCAGCCAGTTCTCCATCGCGTCCAGCGGGATGTGCGGCTGGCCCAGCATGCCCGTCGACATCCACTTGAAGCGCCAGAACAACGAATGCGTCTCGTACGCGTCGAAGTCCTCCGGCCGCTCGTCCCACATCCGCAGCAGCCGGGCGAACGGCACGAACGCCTTGTCCTTCTCCGAGCTGTAGTTGTAGACGATCAGCTGGTGGCCAAGCGCCTCGATCACGGCCAGCGGCAGGCCCAACGACTCGGCGTCCGCGAGCAGTTGCTCGGCCCGCGCGTTGCGCGCCGGCCCCTCCGGCCGCTCACCGTTCTCCGCGATCGCGCGGCGCAACTCGTCCAGACCGGTCACGGAAGTCAACGGACGTCCTCCTCGGGGTCGTCGCCGTGCGTGGCGTCGCCGTGCGTGGCCCACTCCAGCAGGCCGAGGAACGCACGGTTGAGCAGCGCGGTGTCCGCCGGCCGCAGCGGGCGCTGCGCCATCAGCAGGGCCTGCCCGTACAGGGACTCCGTCGCCGTGCCGATCAGTTCCGGATCGGTCAGCGAACCGATGCGCCGGATCAGCGGGTTGAGGTGGTTGAGGACCAGGCGCGCCCGCGGCGCCCCGCCCCGCAGCGAGCCGAGGATCCCCGACCACAGGTCGTCGGCGCGGTCCTCGGCCTCCGCCCGCGCCTGCTCGTGGCGGGCGGAGCGGTCGTCCAGGTGCAGCGCCGGCACCGTCACCGGATGGAACGCCCGCAGCGCCACGTCGCAGCCCAGCCCGTCCAGCCGGGCGCGGGCGGCCGCCAGGAACGGCGAGAGCGCCAGCTCCACCGACGGGTCCACCGAGTCCAGGTGCGCGGTCACCACGTCCGCGTCCAGCTCGGCGACCACCGTCCCCGGCCGCACCGACGGCAGCGCCTCCACCAGTTCCGTGTCGTAGGTGTAGCCGCCGTTGACCACACCGACGCCCTGCGCCGAGGCGATCGCGGAGACCTGCCGGTACTCCTCCACGGTCCGCGTGTAGTGCACGACCTTGTGGCGCTGGGCGAACTCCTCCAGGGACAGCCGCCCGTCGGTGGTCTCGAACGGCAGCCACGGCAGCATCACCCGCAGCATCTCGGCGTCGTGCCGCGCCAGCGCCTTCACGCCCAGGTGGTGCACGGCCAGGAAGGCCGTCAGCCGGTCCGGGTCGCCCGCCGCCAGCCCGGTCAGCCACGACCGGATCCGCTCGCCGAGGGCCTCCCGCACCGCCGCCAGGGTCTCGTCCTCGTACAGCGACTCGCGCGACGCCGTCGGCCGCAGGGTGTCGGTGTCCAGCACGCAGCGGACGAAGAACGCCCAGTCCGGCAGCAGCTCGTCGGCCCGGTCGGTCAGCAGCATGCCCTTCAGGTGCACCCGGTGACCGGCCCGCTGGGCGGGGCTGACCGCGGCGGGCAGCACGTACGCCACACCCCGCACGCCCGCCACCGGCACGTCCAGGTCGATCGAGTCCAGCGGCGTGAAACCGAACAGCTCGTCGCAGTGGCGCGCCAGCGCCACCCGCCGGGTCGCCGGGCTCTGGTACGCCCGGTCCCACGGCGCCGGCAGGTCGGTCACCGCCTCGTCGTTCACCCGCACGTCGTACGGCAGCAGCGAACCGAAGCCGCGGGCCAGCTTCAGCACCCGCTCCTCCTCCAGCCACTGCGCCGCCCCGGCACGCGCCCGCAGGTGCACGGTGGTGCCCGGCTCGGCGCGGGCCTCCTCCGGCAGCGTCCGCACGGTGTACGAGCCGTCGTCGGCGGCCAGCCACTCCACGGGCGGAGCGGCGGGCGTCCGGGCGCTCCGGCTGACCACCCGGATCTCCTCGGCGACCAGGAAACAGGCCAGCAGACCGATGCCGAACTGCCCCAGGAACCCGGAGCGGGCCGACTCCAGCGAGGCCGCGTCACCGCGCTTGGAACTGCGGCCGATGGTGGCCAGCAGGTTGTGGACGTCCTCCTCGGTGAGGCCGACGCCGGTGTCCTCCACCCGCAGCGTCCCGCCCTCGGCGTGCAGCCGCACGCGGGCCGGCGCGTCCGGGTCCTCCGCGCGCCGCGCGGTGACGGCGTCGACGGCGTTCTGCAGCAGTTCGCGCAGGTAGACCTTGGGACTGGAGTACAGGTGGTGGGAGAGCAGGTCCACCAGGCCGCGCAGGTCGACCTGGAAGGAGTGCGGGGCGGAAGGAGCGGGCTGGGACGGCTTCGAGGTCTGGGAGTCCATCGTCACGGCGCCGGTGGGGGAGACAGCGGAACGGCGCGGGGTCGGGCGGCACCGTGTGGGGCGGTGGACCGCGGGTCAGTGGTGGCCGGACGCGCCATCCTAGGAGCTGAAGAACACACCTGACCAGGAGTTTCCACAGGCATTCCGCAACGCTGTCGCACCCGTGGTGTGGAATGGAAGGCGTGCCCGCACTGGAAGAACCCCTGAAGAAGGTGCTCGGCCCCGCCACCGCGAAGGTGATGGCCGAGAACCTCGGCCTGCACACCGTGGGCGACCTGCTGCACCACTACCCGCGTAGATACGAGGAGCGCGGCCGGCTCACCCGGCTCGCCGACCTCCCCATGGACGAGCACGTCACCGTGGTCGCCCAGGTCGCCGACGCCCGGCTGCACACCTTCGCCTCCAGCCGCGCCCCACGCGGCAAGGGCCAGCGGCTGGAGGTCACCATCACCGACGGCAGCGGCCGTCTCCAGCTGGTGTTCTTCGGCAACGGCGTCCACAAACCGCACAAGGAGCTGCTCCCCGGCACCCGTGCCCTCTTCGCCGGCAAGGTCTCCGTGTTCAACCGGCGGCTCCAGCTCGCCCACCCCGCCTACGAGCCGCTGCGCGGCGAGGGCGCCGCGGAGACGGTCGACAGCTGGGCCGGGGCACTCATCCCGATCTACCCGGCCACCGCCAAGCTGGAGTCCTGGAAGCTGGCCAAGGCCGTCCAGACGGTGCTGCCCAGCGCCCAGGAGGCCGTCGACCCCCTCCCGGACGGCCTGCGCGAGGGCCGTGGCCTGGTCCCCCTCCCCGAGGCGCTGCTCAAGATCCACCGCCCACAGACCCCGGCCGACGTCGAGGACGCCCGCTCCCGCCTGAAGTGGGACGAGGCGTTCGTCCTCCAGGTCGCCCTGGCCCGCCGCAGGCACGACGACGCCCAGCTCCCCGCCGTCCCCCGGAGACCGCAGCCGGACGGCATCCTCGCCGCCTTCGACGACCGCCTCCCGTTCACCCTCACCGAGGGCCAGCGGAAGGTCTCCCGGGAGATCTTCGACGGCCTCGCCGCCGAGCACCCCATGCACCGCCTCCTCCAGGGAGAGGTCGGATCGGGGAAGACGCTGGTGGCGCTCCGGGCCATGCTCGCGGTGGTCGACGCCGGAGGCCAGGCCGCCATGCTGGCGCCCACCGAGGTACTGGCCCAGCAGCACCACCGCTCGGTCACCGAGATGATGGGCGACCTCGCCCAGGGCGGGATGCTGGGCGGAGCCGAGCACGCCACCAAGGTCGTGCTGCTCACCGGTTCCATGGGCGCCGCCGCCCGCCGCCAGGCGCTGCTCGACCTGGCCACCGGCGAGGCCGGCGTCGTCATCGGCACCCACGCCCTGATCGAGGACAAGGTGCAGTTCCACGACCTCGGCCTGGTCGTCGTCGACGAACAGCACCGCTTCGGCGTGGAGCAGCGCGACGCCCTGCGCGGCAAGGGGAAGCAGCCGCCCCACCTGCTGGTGATGACGGCCACCCCGATCCCGCGGACGGTCGCCATGACCGTCTTCGGCGACCTGGAGACCTCCGTCCTGGACCAGCTCCCCGCCGGCCGCTCGCCGATCGCCAGCCACGTGGTGCCGGCCGCCGACAAGCCGCACTTCCTGGCCCGCGCCTGGGACCGCGTCCGGGAGGAGGTGGAGGCCGGGCACCAGGCGTACGTGGTCTGCCCGCGCATCGGGGACGAGGAGGACGACCCGAAGGGCCGGAAGAAGAAGGAGGAGGCCGAGACGGCCGACCGCCGCCCCCCGCTCGCCGTCCTGGAGGTCGCCGAGCAGCTGGCCCGGGGCCCGCTGGCCGGACTGCGCGTCGAGGTGCTGCACGGCAGGATGCACCCGGACGACAAGGACGCCGTAATGCGCCGCTTCGCCGCCGGGGAGACGCACGTGCTGGTCGCCACCACGGTGATCGAGGTCGGCGTGAACGTCCCCAACGCCACCGCCATGGTGATCATGGACGCCGACCGGTTCGGCGTCTCCCAGCTCCACCAGCTGCGCGGCCGGGTCGGCCGCGGTTCCGCCCCCGGCCTGTGCCTGCTGGTCACCGAGGCGCCCGAGGCGAGCCCCGCCCGTCAGCGGCTCGGCGCCGTGGCCGCCACCCTCGACGGGTTCGAGCTCTCCCGGATCGACCTGGAGCAGCGCCGCGAGGGTGACGTGCTGGGCCAGGCCCAGTCCGGCGCCCGCTCCTCGCTGCGGGTCCTCGCGGTGATCGACGACGAGGAGGTCATCGCCCAGGCGCGCGAGGAGGCCGCCGCCGTGGTGGCCGGGGACCCGGACCTGAGCGCGCACCCGGGCCTGCGGACCGCCCTCGACGCCCTCCTCGACGAGGACCGGGAGCAGTACCTGGAGAAGGGCTGAGAGACTGTGGAGCGCACGACCTGTCCGCACCGTCTCCCTCACGGCTCGCCGAGTGAGCCCCGGGGGGCGGACCGAGCCCTAAGGAACACAGTGAGCCGCGTGATCGCCGGGACGGCGGGTGGACGCCGTCTGGCCGTGCCCCCGGGCAACGGCACCCGTCCCACCTCCGAACGGGCGCGCGAGGGCCTCTTCTCCACCTGGGAGGCGCTGCTCGGCGGCCCCCTGGAGGGTGAGCGGGTCCTCGACCTGTACGCCGGCTCCGGCGCCGTCGGCCTCGAGGCGCTGAGCCGCGGCGCGTCCCACGCCCTGCTGGTGGAGGCCGACGGCCGGGCCGCCCGCACGGTGCGTGAGAACGTCCGCTCGCTGGGCCTGCCCGGCGCCGAGGTCCGCAACGCCAAGGCCGAGCAGGTGATCCAGGCAGCGCCCGCCGGCGCCCCCTACGACCTGGTCTTCCTCGACCCGCCCTACGCCGTCACCGACGACGATCTCCGCGAGATTCTCCTCACACTCCGCTCCGGAGGCTGGCTCGCCGAGGAGGCGCTCGTCACCGTGGAGCGCAGCACCAGAGGCGGCGAGTTCAGCTGGCCGAGGGGTTTCGCGCCCCTGAGGTCCCGCCGTTACGGAGAAGGCACCTTTTGGTACGGTCACGCCGCCTCCACCAGCGAGGACGCGCCATGACCGGACCGGAGAGCGAGGGATCTCACGTGCGCCGCGCCGTCTGTCCCGGGTCGTTCGACCCCATCACCAACGGACACCTCGACATCATCGCCCGAGCCTCCCGTCTGTACGACGAGGTCTACGTGGCCGTGATGATCAATCAGAACAAGAAGGGCCTGTTCAGCGTCGAGGAGCGGATCCAGCTGATCCGCGAGGTGACCGCCGACTGCTCGAACGTGATCGTCGAGTCCCACCACGGCCTGCTGGTCGACTTCTGCAAGCAGCGCGACATCCCCGCCATCGTCAAGGGACTGCGCGCCGTCAGCGACTTCGACTACGAGCTGCAGATGGCCCAGATGAACAACGGCCTCACCGGGGTGGAGACCCTCTTCGTCCCCACCAACCCCACGTACAGCTTCCTCTCCTCCTCGCTGGTCAAGGAGGTGGCGGCCTGGGGCGGCGACGTGGCCCACCTGGTCCCGCCGACCGTCCTGACGGCGCTGGCCGAGCGGCTGCGCCGGAGCTGAGCGTTTTCGGCGCCGACGCGCCGGGGACGCAGCGACGTCCCGTCATCCGTGTCGGACGGGGCCGCGGTCGCCGTACAGTCGTCCCGTCCGTCTCCAACCAGCTGTAGAGAGTGGCGAGTCCAGGTGGACGTGCAGAACAAGCTCGACGAGATCGTCGGCATGGTGTCAGGTGCCAGGTCGATGCCGATGTCGGCCTCGTGCGTGGTCAACCGCGCCGAACTCCTCGCCATGCTCGAAGAGGTCCGTGAGGCCCTCCCCGGCTCGCTGGCGCAGGCGCAGGAGCTGATCGGCGGCCGCGAGACCATGGTCCAGCAGGCCCGCCAGGAGGCCGACCGGATCGTCGAGGGCGCCCACGCCGAGCGCGCCTCGCTGATCTCCGGCACGGAGATCGCCCGCCAGGCCCAGCAGGAGGCCGAGCGGATCCTCGCCGAGGCCCAGCAGCAGGCCGAGGAGGTCCGGGCCGAGGCGGACGACTACGTCGACTCCAAGCTCGCCAACTTCGAGGTCGTCCTCACCAAGACGCTCGGCTCGGTGGGCCGCGGCCGCGAGAAGCTGCTCGGCACCGGCCCCGGCCTGGACGAGAACGGCTACGAGGACGAGGACGCCCCCGAGCGCAGCCACGACCCGGAGACCCTGCGCCGGGACGCCGACAGCTACGTCGACGTCAAGCTGGGCGCCTTCGAGGCCGTCCTCGCCAAGACCCTGGAGGCGGTCGGCCGCGGGCGCGACAAGCTCCAGGGCCGGATCGCCTCGGACGCGCTGGCCGACCTGCCGCTGGGCGAGGACGGCGTGCCCCTGGCCCACGAGAGCGACGAGGACTTCCTCGCCGGCCTCGCGGACGCCGCGCAGGCCCCGGACCGCCGGCCGGACCGGCACGCCGAGCAGGCGCCGTCCGCGCACCAGCCCCGGCACCAGCCGCAGCACCAGCCCCAGCCGCAGTACGACCCGCAGTCGCCGTACGAGCAGCCCCGGCACCAGCCCGCGTACGAGCCGCAGACGGCCCAGGACCCGTACGGCTACCAGCAGCCCCAGCCGGCCACGGCGTCCTACGGCGGCTACGAGCAGCAGCCGCAGCACTCGCAGGGGTACGGCTACGACTACCAGCAGGCGGACCCGTACGCGGCCTACGGGCAGCAGCCCCAGCAGCCCCAGCAGCACGCGCAGCAGACGCAGCAGGGATACGAGCAGGACTACGGCCCGCAGGACGCCTACGGGGCGCCCGCCCCGGCCCGCGCGCTGGACGAGACCAGCTTCTTCGACACGGGCATGATCACCCCGGAGCAGCTGCGGGCCTACGAACAGGGCCGCGGGCAGTAGCCCCGGACAGGGCCGCGGGCGGTGCCCGCGGCCCCCGGCCGAAGGAGGTCGAGGGGGGGCCGGTTGGGTCCCGGCCGAAACGTCCAGTATCCTGGCTCTTCGGTCGTGCCTTCTGGGCGCGATTCCCCCCTCTTCACCTCGCAGATCTAAGGCTGGAATGGCTCAGAACGCCCGCCTCGACCACCGCGACCCTCTCGTGTTCGACACGCATGAGCTGGGGCGGCGGCCCGGTGCGCTGCGGCGCCTGACCAGGACGGTCGACGCGCCTCGCGACCTCGGCATCGCCGACGTCATCGGTGTGCCGGAGGGCAGGCCGGTGGAGCTCGAGCTCCGCCTGGAGTCGGTCCTGGAGGGCGTCCTCGTCACGGGGACCGCCCGTGCGAAGGCCGAGGGGGAGTGCGTAAGGTGTCTGGAGCCGCTCGAGCGTCAGCTCGTCGCGGACTTCCAGGAGATGTTCTCGTACCCTGACGCCGACGACCGGGGCCGCCCCAAGGCGGACGCCGGCGACGACGCCGAGGACGACGAGGACACTCTTCACCTCGAGGACGGCATGTTCGACCTCGAGCCCGTGCTGCGTGACGCGGTGGTACTCGCACTGCCGATGCAGCCGGTGTGCCAGGAAGACTGCCCTGGTCTGTGCCCCGAGTGCGGGGTGCGGCTGGCGGACGACCCGGACCACCACCATGACGCCGTCGACATCCGTTGGGCGGCTCTGCAGGGACTCGCAGGTTCACTCGAACCCGGCGAGAAGGACGAGATGAGCGGCGGCGCGCCTCAGTCAGCACGCGCCGACGAGAAGCAGGAGAAGTAGCCGTGGCTGTTCCGAAGCGGAAGATGTCGCGCAGCAACACGCGCCACCGCCGGTCGCAGTGGAAGGCTGCGGTCCCCACCCTGGTGTCGTGCGAGCGCTGCCACGAGCCCAAGCAGCAGCACATCGCGTGCCCGTCTTGCGGCACCTACAACAAGCGCCAGGTCCTCGAGGTCTGAGCGGCTGGTGAGAGGCTCCATGTCACACGCCAAGAAGGCGGACACGGCCTCGTCCCACACGCTTCTGGAAGGGCGGCTCGGGTACAAGCTCGAGTCCGCCCTTCTGGTGCGTGCGCTGACCCACCGTTCCTACGCGTACGAGAACGGCGGTCTGCCCACCAACGAGCGGCTGGAGTTCCTCGGGGACTCCGTGCTCGGCCTGGTGGTCACGGACACGCTGTACCGGGTCCACCCCGACCTCCCGGAGGGCCAGCTGGCCAAGCTCCGGGCCGCGGTGGTCAACTCGCGCGCGCTGGCCGAGGTGAGCCGTGGGCTCGACCTCGGCTCCTTCATCCGGCTCGGCCGGGGTGAAGAGGGCACGGGCGGCCGGGACAAGGCGTCCATCCTCGCCGACACGCTCGAAGCGGTGATCGGCGCGGTCTACCTGGACCAGGGTCTGGACGCGGCGGGGGAGCTGGTGCACCGCCTGTTCGACCCGCTGATCGAGAAGTCCTCGAACCTGGGCGCCGGCCTGGACTGGAAGACCAGTCTCCAGGAGCTCACCGCGACCGAGGGGCTCGGCGTTCCCGAGTACCTGGTCACGGAGACCGGCCCCGACCACGAGAAGACCTTCACTGCTGCCGCCCGCGTCGGAGGCGTCTCGTACGGCACCGGCACCGGCCGCAGCAAGAAGGAAGCGGAGCAGCAGGCCGCGGAGTCCGCCTGGCGGGCCATCCGGGCCGCCGCCGAC
>NZ_JACADT010001230.1:0-1432 GCF_013421635.1 Streptomyces sp. UH6
GGCCAGGGCGAAACGGGCCAGGGTGGAGCCGTACCCGGCGCGTCGTGCCGCCGGGCTCACCGCCACGCTGCGGATCAGCGCGTGCCGCCGGTCCGCGCTCAGCTCGTACCCGGTGCTTCCGGTGATCGTCCCGTCCGCGCCGCGGTCGGCCCAGAGCCGCACGGAGGGCGCGTCCAGACCGCTGAGCGTGAGGTCGGCCTCGTCGAGGAAGGCGGTCAGGGCGGCGACGTGCTCGCCGGTGACGCGGGTGAGCGACCCGGTGACGCGGGTGAGCGACCCGGTGGCGCGGGTGAGCGACGCCGAGGGGGCGCCGAGGTGGGCGAGAGGGTGGCCGGCCGTGGACATGCTGACGATCCTGCCACGCGGCGCTCCGACCTCCGGTCAGTCGTCCCGGTCGTCCCGGTCGTCCGCCGCGGCGCCGGGGCTGCCCGCGGGGAACTCCTGATGGCTGGGTTCGGCGACCCAGCCGGCCGCCAGGACCAGCCCGCTCCTGCGGTGGACGGCGAGGAAGCCGAACGGCCGGTCGAAGCGGGCCTCGATCTCGGTGACCCGGTAACGCGGCCGGTCCGGGGCGCAGCCGCCCACCATCCCGACGGCGGTGACCGCCGCGGCCCGGAAGCCCTGTCCGGTGAAGGTGGCGGTCGCGGACTGGGCCGCCGCCCCGAGCGCCAGCGGCCGTTCGGCGACGCCGGGGAGGTGGCCCTGTCCGGTGTCCAGGAGAGTGGTGAGGCCGAACAGCTCCCGGTGGCGCGTCAGGTCGTGGTGGGCCTCCACGGTGAACGGCACGGTCAGGACGTGCAGCGTGGGCGGTGCGGGCACGACGCTCGGCTCACGGCTCACCTCGAGGCCCGGGCCGGGCTCACCGAGCGGGAGCCGTCCGCCCCGGACGACCGGGCGGCGGCGCTCCAGCACCTCCAGTCCGGCCCGAAGGACGTGGGCCGGACGCATCGACTCCTCGCCCAGGAGCAGCCGCACGTCCAGACCCTGACGGCCCATGACGGTCAGTCCGGTGACGGCGCCGTGCGGGGTGTCCGCCAGGTCGAGGCGGTCCAGCACAGTGCTCGAGCGGCGCAGCGCCGTGAGGCACTCTCCCCGTCGCCAAGGACCGGAGTCCGGCAGCGCGTCGCAGGCCTGGAACGGCCGGTACCACTCGGTGGCCATCGCGAGCGCGGTGGCCAGGACCATCTCGGTCCCCTCGCGGACGGGAACCGGCATGCGGTCGATCAGCCCGCGGGTGCGTTCCCTCGCCCAGGCGTCCAGGGCCGCGGAGTCGGCCACGGGATCGTCGGTGAGCACTCCGTGCGTACCGGCCGGGAGGCGGTTCGACCACTCGGGCCTGAACCCGGGCGTGCGGCGGCTCCACAGGCCGAGTGCGAAGCCCAACGCCGGCTCGGCGTCCAGCACGGCCATCAGCTCCCGTGCCGCGCGGGCC
>NZ_JACADT010001231.1:0-1429 GCF_013421635.1 Streptomyces sp. UH6
CGGACCAGGCGTCCGCCGGTCACGACGGCCACTCCCCCGCGTCCACGCCGGCCTCCCCGGCTTCTCCGGCCTCCCCGGGCGGGCGGAACTCCGCCGACGTGGCCTTCGCCCAGGGGATGATCCCGCACCACCGCCAGGCCGTGGAGATGGCCGACCTCGCGCCCGGCCGGGCGGGGTCGGACGAGGTGAGGAGCCTCGCCGCGGAGATCAAGAAGGCCCAGGGGCCGGAGATCACCACCCTCTCCGGCTGGTTGACCTCCTGGGGCGAGGAGCAGCCCGCCGAGGACGCCGGGGGCCACGCCGCCCACGGCGCGGGCGGAATGATGTCCGCGCAGGACATGGAGCTGCTGAGGAAGGCGTCCGGCGCCGCGTTCGACCGGGCCTTCCTGCGGATGATGATCGAACACCACGAGGGCGCCGTGGCCATGGCCCGGACGGAGACGGCCGAGGGGTCGCACGCGCCGGCCCGGGAAATGGCCGGCGGGATCACCGCCTCCCAGACGGCCGAGATCGAGCGGATGGAGAAGCTGCTCGGCGAGATCGGCGAGAGCTGACATCTCCGCCTCCCCGTCGTCCCCCGTGGGGCGGGTGCGCCGCGGCGCACCCGCCCCACGGGCCTTCCGGCACGCCGGGACGACACTTCCGGAATACCCCCAGGGGGTATACGGTTCAGGTGTGCGGGGGCCGCGGACGGTCCCGCCCGAGAGCCGCCTGACAGTGATGGGGAGAACGGTCATGGAGCACAGCACGGAACACACCGGTGACGCGCACGGCCACGGGCACGACCACGCCCACCAGCACGAGCACCACCAGGGCCACGATCACGGGCACCACCACGGCCACGGCCACGGGCACGGCGGCCGTCCGGCCGGGTCGGGGGCGTCGTGGGCCATGGCCGCCAAGGCGACGCTGCACTGCCTCACCGGCTGCGCCGTCGGCGAGATCCTCGGCATGGTGATCGGCACCGCGCTGCTGTGGGGCAACGTCCCGACGATGGTGCTGGCGATCGCGCTGGCCTTCGTCTTCGGCTACTCCTTCACCCTGTTCGCGGTCCGCCGGGCCGGGCTCGGCCTGAGGAACGCGGTCAAGGTGGCGCTGGCCGCCGACACCGTCTCGATCGCGGTCATGGAGCTGGTCGACAACGGGATCATCGCGCTGGTCCCCGGGGCGATGGACGCCCATCTGTCCGACGGCCTGTTCTGGTCGGCGCTGCTGGGCGGCTTCGCGGTCGCGTTCCTGGTGACCACCCCGGTCAACAAGTGGATGATCGGCCGTGGCAAGGGACACGCCGTCGTCCACGGCTTCCACTGACGGCTCGGGTCACCCCGTGTACCGGCGGGCGGTCGAGGCTCGCTGCGACGCCTCCAGGAGCGCCAGGCGGGACTCCACCGCCGCCGGCAGCACCCGCCGTTCGCGCAGCACCCACGGC
>NZ_JACADT010001232.1:0-1429 GCF_013421635.1 Streptomyces sp. UH6
GGCGGCGGTGGTGCCGGCGTTGAGGTTCACGCCGAAGTCCCCGTCGCCCGACTGCTGGTCGAGCGCGGTCAGTTCGGGTTCCGTGGCGCGCGCCGATTCGGCGAAGCGGCGTATCCAGCCGTCGGTGAACGCGCCGTCGAAGTGGGCCGTGGTCATGCTTGCCTCCCAGGACTCCCGGTGGTCACCAGCTGAGCGCGGCGGTACGGACGGGGGCGTCGTACCGTTCCAGCACGAGGGGGTCGGCCACCATCAGGGTGATCGAGAAGCCCCGCATGTCCAGCGCCGTCACGTAGTTGCCGACGAGGGAGCGCGCCAGGTCGAGTCCGCGGTCGTCCAGCAGGCGGCCCAGCTCGCCGAAGACGCCGTACAGCTCCAGCGGGGTCACCGAGCCGAGGCCGTTGACCAGGGCGATCACCGCGTCCCCGCGGGACGGGGCGAGCGCCTGGAGGAGCGACCCGGTCATCTCCGACACCAGCTCGGACGACGGTCCGTGGGCGCGGGCCCGGTCCGCCCGCTCGCCGTGGATGCCGACGCCGTACTCCAACTGTCCGGCGTCGAGTTCGAAGGCGGGACCGCCGGTGGTGGGGGCGGTGTGGGCCCGGGAGGCCACCGCGAGGGTGCGGCAGCGCGACACCAGTTCGCCGCCCAGCTTGGCGAGTTCGTCGAGTGCCAGTCCGCTGTCGGCGGCGGCGCCGAGGATCTTCTCCACCAGCACGGTGCCGCCGGTGCCGCGCCGGCCGGCGCGGATCTCCTCCGACTCCGAGGCGAGGTCGTCGTCGACGAGCACCCGGGCGCAGGGGATGCCGCGGCGGGCGAGGCGTTCGGCGGCGATGCCGAAGTTGATGCGGTCGCCGGTGTAGTTCTTGACGACGTGCAGCACGCCGTCCTCACGGGCGGCCGCCACGGACGCCTCGTAGACGGAACGGTTGTGCGGCGAGGCGAAGACCCGGCCGGGGACGGCGGCGTCGAGCATGCCGCGTCCGACGAATCCGGTGTGCAGCGGCTCGTGGCCGGAGCCGCCGCCGGAGAGCAGCGCCACGCGGCGGCCGGGCGCGGGGTCCCGGGCCAGCAGGTAGCCGTGCTCGGTGTCGTGGGTCACCAGGGACGTGTGGGCCCGGGCGAAGCCTGCCAGGGCGTCGGGCACCAGGTCCTCGGCGGCGTTGCCGAAATACGCGGCCATCGGGGGTCTCCCTCCTCAGGTCCGCCCTCGGACCACGGTCCGCCCGTGGCCGGGCGGACCCGCCTGGGCCATCCTGCCCGGATACGACTGCCCTCATGCTGGGCGCACGGAGGGCCCGCGGCAACTCGGGACCGGACCACCACGCCCCACCCACCCACCTCCGGGGCCCCGCCCACCCCGCGCCCCGAACCGCCCCGCGGTCCCGTCTCCGCCCACGGTCCCGTCCCACCCCGCAACCCCGTCCCGGCC
>NZ_JACADT010001233.1:0-1429 GCF_013421635.1 Streptomyces sp. UH6
TCGCGCCCCAGCCCGGCGGCATCCCCCTCTACTCCTCGCTGACCGGCCGTCTCCTGGACATCGCCGAGACGGCGATGGACGGCGGCTACTGGTACGACAACCTCCGCAACACCGTCGAGTTCGAGAACGCCACCCGCGCCGCCCTCGCCGACGGCCACACCGTCCTCGTCGAGGTCAGCCCGCACCCCGTGCTGGCGGTGGGCCTCCAGGGCACCGTCGAGGACACCGGCACCGACGCCGCCGTCCTCGGCACCCTCCGCCGCGACGAAGGCGGACCGGACCGCTTCCTGACCTCCCTGGCGGAGGCCCACTGCCACGGCGTCACCGTCGACTGGGACACCGTCTTCGCCGGCACCGGCGCCCGCCGCACCGACCTGCCCACCTACGCCTTCCAGCGGCAGCACTACTGGCTGCCCATGCCCGGCGACGGGGTCGGCGACCTCGGCTCGGCGGGCCTCGACGGCACCGAGCACCCGATGCTCACCGCCGCCGTCCACCTGGCGGAGAACGACAGCCACGTCCTCACCGGCCGGTTCTCCACCCGGAGCCACCCGTGGATGGCCGAGCACGTCGTGATGGGGACGGTCATCGTCCCCGGCACCGCCTTCGTGGAGATGGCCAACCACGCCGCCCACCTCAGCGGTTGCGACACCGTCGAGGAACTCACCATCGAGGCGCCGCTCACCCTCGCCGAGGACGAGGCCCGTCAGATGCAGGTGACGGTGGGCGCGGCCGACGAGACGGGCCGCCGCGGCGTCACCGTGCACTCCCGTCCGGCCGGCGCCGACCAGGACGCGGACCGCCCCTGGCTCCGGCACGCCACCGGAGTCCTCGCCCCGGCGGACGCCGCCGACGCCCTGCCGCGCTACGACTTCACCGCCTGGCCGCCCGCCGGCGCGGTCGAGCTCCCGGTGGCCGGGTTCTACGACCAGGCCACCCTGACCGGCTTCGACTACGGCCCCATGTTCCAGGGCATCACCCGCGCCTGGCAGCTCGGCGAGGACATCTACGCCGACCTCTCCCTCCCGCAGGACGGCCGGGCCGAGGCCGCGGAGTACGGACTGCACCCCGGGCTGCTCGACGCCGCCCTCCAGTCCATGGGACTCGGTGACTTCAAGCCCGGGACGGGCCGCGGCGAGGACGCGGGCAAGCCCCGTCTGCCGTTCGCCTGGCGGGGCGTGACCCTGCACGCCACCGGGGCCTCCGCGCTGCGGGCCCGGCTCCTGCCCGTCGGTCCCAACGGCATCGGCTTCCAGATCGCCGACACCACCGGCGCCCCCGTCATCACCATCGGCGAACTCGCGATGCGGCCCGTCGAACCCGAGCAGCTCAAGGCCGCGACCCGGCCCGCCGGAGACGACTCCCTGTACCTCCTGGAGTGGAACCCGGCACCCGCCACCGCGCCGACGGCGCCCGCCACCGACGCGGC
>NZ_JACADT010001234.1:0-1425 GCF_013421635.1 Streptomyces sp. UH6
GACGGCGGCCCCGCCGCGACGGGCGGTTCCAGCGAGCCGACCGGCCTGACCCGCCCCGCCGCCCGGAACCCCCAGTCCAGGAGCGACCTCGCCTCCTCGTAGACGGTGGCGGAGCCGCCGTCCTGGGGGTTGAGCACCGTCACCACCAGGGTCCGTCCGCCCCGCCGGGCCGCCGCGACCAGCGTGTGGCCCGCCTTGCTGGTGTAGCCGTTCTTCACGCCGATCGCCCCCGAGTAGCGCTCCACGCCCTGTGCCCCGGTCAGCAGCCGGTTGGTGTTGTGGATGTCGTAGGCGCCCTTGCGGCCCGGGAACTCGGCGAACGCCGTCCGGCAGTACTCCGCGAACCGGGGGTCGCGCAGCCCGGTCCGCCCGAACACCGCCAGGTCGTAGGCGGAGGAGACCTGGCCCGGGGCGTCGTACCCGTCCGGGGAGACCACCCGCGTGTCCCGCGCGCCCAGCTTCCGGGCGGTGTCCTGCATCCGGGCCACCGCCGCCCGGGTGCCGCCCGCCATGGCGGACAGGACGTGCACCGCGTCGTTGCCGGAACTCAGGAAGACGCCCCGCCACAGGTCGTCCACCGAGTAGGCGCGGCCGGCCTCCACACCGACCAGGCTGCTGCCCTCACCGACGTCGGCCAGCTCCGCGTCCGTCGCCCGGTGGCGCCCCTCGGGCACCCGGGGGAGGAGGGCCAGCGCGAACAGCGTCTTGAGGGTGCTGGCCGGAGGGAGTCTGCGGTGGGCGTCGTGCGCGGCGAGCACGTCGCCGCTGCGGGCGTCCGCCACCACCCAGGAGAGCGCGGACACCTCCGGCACCTCCGGCGCGCCGCCGGCCGGCCGCACCTGCGTGCCCGATGCCAGCAGCGGATCCGGCGCGTCGGCCGTGGGCGCGGGCGTCCCCGTCGCCCCCACCGCGAGGAGGGCGCACCCGGCGACGGCGAGGCGGACGGCCCGGCCGGAGCCGATACCTCGTGAGAAAAGTGCGATTTTCATACGAGAAACGTAGGAATGGCGGACGGTGACACGCCGGACGCCACGACCGGACCGGCCCGAGCGGCACCCGGATGCCGTACGGCCGCCGTTATCCTCCGAGGATGTCCGGTCCGAAGACGCACGGCCCCAGCAGGTACGACCTCAGCAGGTACGGCCCGAGGAGATACGGTCCGCAGGGTCCCACCCTGGGCGGGCTCGCCGTGCAGGCGCTGTCGTCCGTCGAGCGCGGCTACGACCTGCTCGCCCCCGACTTCGACCACACCCCGTTCCGGACCCCCGACGGCTTCCTGCGCGCCACCCGCGACGGCCTGGCCCCGCTCGGACCCTTCGAGGACGGCCTCGACCTGTGCTGCGGCACCGGAGCCGGACTCGACGTGACGGCCGCCCTGTGCCGACGGTCCGTCACCGGCGTCGACGTCAGCGCCGGGATGCTCGA
>NZ_JACADT010001235.1:0-1424 GCF_013421635.1 Streptomyces sp. UH6
CGTGAAGGAGGCAACGCCCGCGAGACCGGCCGTCGTGGGCGGGTGGGGCGCCAGGACGCGCGCGGGCCGGGGAACGGTGCGGGGCCGTCCGCCGTCCGCCGTCCGCTTGTCGCCCTCCTCCGCCCCGCCGGCCCGCCCGGCACGTGCCCGCCGCTCGCGTGGCCGGGTCAGCCGAGCAGCCGCCGCAGGCGCAGCTTCCCCCACAGCAGGCTGGTGGCGAACGACAGTGCCATGACCGTGACCACCAGAGCGGCCAGCAGCAGCCCGGCCACGGGTCCGCTCAGCTCCGGTGACGCCAGCGGGCCGACGATCTCCTCGACGAAGAGGACGTGCACCATGTACGCGCCCAGCGCCGCATCGGCCAGTTTCCGCAGCCGCGGGCGCCATGTGCCGGGGACCCGGACCCTGCTGACCAGCAGCAGTACGCAGACGCTCATCGCGGCGACGAACAGGTGCGCGTTGGGCAGCACGTAGTGGACCTGCGTGTTGTACCAGGCCGCCCCGGCCATGGTGAGCGGCAGCAGCACCACCAGCGGCCACCGCTTGCGCACGGCCCCGGCCGGGAGGGCGAACAGCAGCGCGCCGCCGACCGCGTACACCAGCGAGTAGGTGCCGAACCCCCAGGCCACCGACGGCATGCCGTGGCCCGTCACCTCGGCGGCCGTGGTCAGCGCGCTCGGCAGTACGGCGATGCCGAGCAGTGCCGCCCCGAGCCCCCAGGGACGCTGTCCCGCCTTGATCAGCACCGCGAAGGCGAGCAGCACGGTGATCGGGATGTAGGTGTACATGAACCACAGGTGGTAGGCAGGCTGCACCGAGCCGAAGAGGGAGCCCGCCGCCAGTTCGGTCATGGGCCGGTCGTTGCGGTCCCGCAGCCACGCCCAGACCAGGTAGACCGCCGTCCAGGCGAAGAGCGGGACGAGGTTGCGGACGACGCGCTGCCACATGCGGGAGCTGTCCCGGGGCGGCGCGCCGACCAGCACGGCCCAGCCGGCTATGGCGAAGTACATGGGTACGGCGAAGGCGTTGATCCCCTCGGCGACATGGCCCGCCCAGTAGGCACCCGCGCCGTTCGCCGGGTCGTTCCCGGTGGCGTGGATGAACTGGGCGCCCACGTGGCCCAGCATGACGGTCGCGGAGCAGATCAGCCGCATCAGATCGATGTCGAAGCGGTGTTCTCGCGCGGGGGCGGCGGGTTCTCCGGAGGCGACGCTGCCCCTTTGCTGCGGCAAGCGTACGGCGGTGTCGTTCTGCACCGCGCAACTCTCGACGCACACGGTGTACGGGAGTTGAAGGGAGGGTGGCAGCGCCGTGGCCGCTGGGTTGTGGTTGACCGTCCGGGGGCCCCACCCGTGGGGCCGTGCCGGGTGGGGCCGTGCCGGCTGGTGCCGTGCCGGGTGGCGCTTGCAGGGTGGGCCCTGCCG
>NZ_JACADT010001236.1:0-1418 GCF_013421635.1 Streptomyces sp. UH6
TGGAGGTCTGCCGGCATGGCGGTGAGCGTACGCGGGCAGTGGATCACGGTGCGGCCGAGGACGACCTGGCGGGGCGAGGCCCCCGAAAACTCCACGCCGGCGCGACGATCGCGCCGCGCCGGCGTGGTGCCGTCCGTCGTACCCCCGTCCCCACGGGGTTCGTCAGGGCTGATGTCCCCACCCGGACCGCTCTTCCGGGCCCGGGACGCGCTCGGCGACCCGGCACCACACCCTCGGACGACGACTGCGTGGCCACACTCCGCATCCTTTCGTGGAAGGGTGTTCCGGTCGTCATGCCCCCGGATGAATCCGGCCGTCCCGGCTACTTCCCAGGGTGGAGAGGCGCAGGCCGCGGCTTCTGCTTCGGGGGGACGGCGAGTGACGTGGTTCACGTCCCGGCATGGTCGCCAAACCCCTTACGGGGGCGGCATCTTGGCAGCCTCGAGCCCACGAACGCGTTCCCGGAGGGGTGAGCGGGCGCGGCCTGAACGCGCGGCGCGGCCGGGAAACGTAAGCTGGTGGCTCGTCAGACGGACCGGGCAGCGGGGATGAACATGGCGATGATGCGCCTCAGGCGCGAGGACCCGCGCGTCGTCGGCTCGTTCAGGCTGCACCGGCGGCTCGGCGCGGGCGGGATGGGCGTGGTCTACCTGGGTTCCGACCGGCGGGGCCAGCGGGTCGCCCTCAAGGTGATCCGGCCGGACCTGGCCGAGGACCAGGAGTTCCGGTCGCGGTTCGCCCGTGAGGTGTCGGCGGCCCGGCGGATCAGGGGCGGCTGCACGGCGCGGCTGGTGGCGGCGGACCTGGAGGCCGAGCGGCCCTGGTTCGCCACGCAGTACGTGCCCGGGCCCTCGCTGCACGACAAGGTCGCCGAGGAGGGTCCGCTGCCGGCGGCGGAGGTCGCGGCGATCGGCGCGGCGCTCTCCGAGGGGCTGGTCGCGGTCCACGAGGCCGGGGTGGTCCACCGGGACCTCAAGCCGTCCAACATCCTGCTCTCCCCCAAGGGTCCCCGGATCATCGACTTCGGCATCGCCTGGGCGACCGGGGCCTCCACGCTCACCCATGTCGGCACGGCGGTCGGCTCGCCGGGGTTCCTCGCCCCCGAGCAGGTGCGGGGGGCGGCGGTCACGCCGGCCACCGACGTGTTCGCGCTCGGCGCGACGCTGGCGTACGCGTCGACCGGGGACTCGCCCTTCGGGCACGGGAGTTCCGAGGTCATGCTGTACCGGGTGGTGCACGAGGAGCCGCAGCTGCGGGGCGTGCCGGGGGCGTTGGCGCCGCTGGTGCGGGCCTGTCTGGCGAAGGATCCGGAGCAGCGGCCGACGACGTTGCAGCTGTCGCTGCGGCTGAAGGAGATCGCTGCGCGGGAGGCGCAGGGGCTGGGCGAGGTGCGGCCCGCGGGCCGTGAGGACGGTGCG
>NZ_JACADT010001237.1:0-1416 GCF_013421635.1 Streptomyces sp. UH6
GTTCGCCGCACAGGGCGACCCCGGCTACCGCTGCACGGCGGTGATGCTGGGTGAGAGCGGGCTCGCGCTCGCCCTCGACGGGGAGCGTCTCCCCGACGTCGCCGGCGTCCTCACCCCGGCCACCGCCATGGCCGACGCCCTCACCGGGCGGCTCCGCGCGGCCGGATTCACCCTCACCACCGCGCCGGTCGGCGCCTGAGCCCTGCGGCGACCGGCGTCCGCCCGCGTCCGGCGGTCAGGCCAGCCACTGGTCGTAGGCCATCTTGACGACCAGCGCGAAGACCACGGTGAGCAGCACGCCGCGCACGAAGCCGCTGCCGCGCTTGAGGGCGGTGCGGGCGCCGAGGGTGCCGCCGATCAGGTTGAAGACGGCCATCAGCGCGGCCAGCTGCCAGAAGACGGTGCCCTTCCAGGCGAACATCGCCAGCGCGCCGGCGTTGGTGCAGCAGTTGACGATCTTCGCGGTGGCGGAGGCCCGGACCAGGTCCAGATGGAGGATCGCGGTGAGCGCGAGCACCAGGAAGGTGCCGGTGCCGGGCCCTATCAGGCCGTCGTAGAACCCGATGCCGACGCCGGCGAGACCGATGGCGGCCAGCACCCGCCGCCGGGAGACCGGCGCGGTGGAGGGCGCCTGGCCGAAGGCGGGCCGCAGGATGACGAACGCGCCGACGGCCAGCAGCACCACCATCACGATCGGCTTCAGCACCTCGGTGCTGAGTCCGGCCGCCACCAACGCGCCGCCGCTCGACCCGGCGAGGGCTGCGAGCCCGATCTTCACGGCGGTGCCGACGTCCACCGGGGTACGGCGCGCGTAGGTGATCGCGGCGCCGGTGGTCCCCACGATGGCGACGGCCTTGTTGGTCCCGAGCGCGTACTGCGCGGCGTGCGCCCCGCCGGCCGGGAGGCCGAGCAGCAGCGCGGGCAGCAGCAGGAGCCCGCCGCCTCCGACCACGGCGTCTATCCAGCCGGCGGCGAGGGCGGCGACACAGAGCACGACGAGGACGGACAGCGGTATCTCGGGCATGATCGTCACCCTACGAAGGCGTCAGGTGTACCGTCCACGAACTTGAGTGGCTTCTGAGCTTGTGTCTCCTCCCGGTCCGGCCCGCCGCTAGCGTGGCGCCATGACGGACGTGACGACGACCACGGGGTGGATCAGGCCGGCCGAGTTCCACGCGGCCGAGGGGCTGGAGGACTGGCGGGTGCTGGGAGAGGGGGCGTGCGCCCACTTCCGCACCGGGTCCTTCGCGGCCGGCGCCCGCCTGGTGGCGGCCCTCGCCGAGCTGCCCGGCGCCGGGGACGGCTGCCCGGACGTCGACGTACGCCGGGACGGGGTGACGGTGCGGCTGATATCCGCCACCCCCGACCACTACGGACTGACCCGCGAGCACGTGGAGACCGCGCGGTGGGTCTCGC
>NZ_JACADT010001238.1:0-1414 GCF_013421635.1 Streptomyces sp. UH6
TCCGGGCGGCCGGGCCGGCCTCCTGGTCGCCGAGGGGCCCGGCGGTGATCACCTCGCGCAGCAGCCGCTCGCCGCGCTCGGGCCGGTCGGTCTCCAGCAGGACCGCGCCGAGGCGTGAGCGGAGCACGTCCCGCTGGGCGTGGGCGCCGAGCAGTTCCACCTGTTCCACGGCCTGCCGGTAGTCGTCGGCGGCCTGTTCGAACCGGCCGTGACGCTCGTTGGCGGCGCCCCGCGCGCACAGCCCCTCGGCGATGCTCCACACGTCGCCCAGGCGCCGGCAGATCGCCAGCGACCGGTCGGCGTCGGCGACCGCGTCGCCCTCCCAGTCGGGCCGGTTGGCGATCAGGTTGGCCCGCATCTGGAGGGCGAGCGCGTGCTCCCACGCGTGGTCGGGGCGGTCGGTGGTGGTGCGCACGGCGGCGTCCACGATCTCCCGGAGCCGCTCGACCTGGCCGGTCAGCAGCACCGCGAAGAACCACAGGGTGCCGGGGTTGCGGCACACCTGCGGCATGCCCGGCCGGTACGCCCCGGCGATGGCCCGCAGCTTGCGCTGCGCCGCGGGGTTCTGCCAGGCCTGCAGCTCCCCCTGCATGTCCATGCACGCCAGGTGGACCAGGTGCACGCCCCGGCGGGCCTCCTGGAGCAGGTCGCCGGTGAGCGGCGGGGGCCGGTCGGTGCAGCGTTCCCACAGCGGGACGGCCGCGGGCGCGCCGGGGGCGAAGGGGTCGGGGCCGAGTTCCAGCACCGCGCTGCTCCACTGGCGGGCCTCGCCGCGCAGGCCTCGGATCTGCCAGAACCAGGCCAGGGAGAGCACCAGGCACAGGGCCTCCTGCTCGTCGCGTTCGGCGACGGCGGTGCGCAGGGCGGTGCGCAGGTTCTCGTACTCGGCCTCCAGTCTTCCGACGGCGTCGAGTTGGCGGTGTCCGCGCAGCAACGGGTCGGTGGTCCGGGCGAGTTCGCGGTAGTGCGCGAGGTGGGCGCGGAGCGTGGCGTCGTGTTCGCCGGCCTCCAGGAGGCGCTCGCGGGCGTACTCGGCGACGGTCTCCAGGAGGCGGTAGCGCATCTGGCCGTCCCCGGACGGGTCCGCCGCGACGACGAGGGACTTGTCGACCAGCGAGCCCAGCGCCTCCAGGGCCTCCGGGCCGCAGACGGCCTCCGCCGCCGCCAGGTCGCAGCCGCCGGCGAAGACGGACAGGCGGCGCAGCACGGCCCGTTCGGCGTCGTCCAGCAGGTCCCAGGACCAGTCCACCACGGCGCGCAGGGTCTGCTGGCGGGGCAGGGCGGTGCGGCTGCCGGAGGTGAGGAGGCGGAACCGGTCGTCGAGCCGGTCGGCCATCTGGCGGGGGGTGAGCATCCGCAGGCGGGCGGCGGCGAGTTCGATGGCCAGCGGGAGGCCGTCGAGGCGGCGGCAGAT
>NZ_JACADT010001239.1:0-1412 GCF_013421635.1 Streptomyces sp. UH6
TGAGGTTTCCTTCATCCGGTCCTCATCGCGACCTCACCCGCCGCCGGGATCGTCGGTGACGTGACGACGAACCTCCGGCGAACAGCCGTCCTCTGCCTGGTGCTCTCGCTCTGCGCCCTGATCGCCACGCCCGGATTCGTCACCGGTCCGAGCGGCGAGGCCCGGGTGACCCTGGTGGTGTTCGTGCTGGCGGTGTACGCGTGGACGGCCACCCCGCTGGACGACACCCTGGTCGCCCTCGGCGCCGGGCTCGCCCTCACGGTGACCGGTGTGATCAGCAGCGACGCGCTCTTCGCCACCCTGGGCGATCCCACCGTCTGGCTGCTGATCTGCGCCTTCGTGCTGGCCGCCGCGGTGACCCGCACGGGGCTCGCGGGGCGGGCGGCGGTGTTCCTGGTGACCGGCGCCCGGGGGGTGCGGCAACTGGTGCACCTGACCACGGCGGCGCTGGTCGTCACCGCCTTCGCCGTCCCGGCCACCTCCGGCCGCGCCGCCCTCGCCCTGCCGGTCTTCCTCGCGCTGGCGAAGGTCCTGGCCGACCGCCGGCGACTGGTGGTGATGCTGGCGCTGCTGTTCCCCACCGTCATCCTGCTCTCGGCGGTGGCCACGCTGATCGGGGCCGGCGCGCACCTGATCACCGTCTCGGTGCTGTGGGAGACCACCGGCCACCGCATCGGTTTCCCGCAGTGGCTGATGCTGGGGCTGCCGCTGGCGGTGGTCTCCTCGCACGCCGCGGCCGAGGCCGTGCTGTGGACCACCACCCGGCGCGAGGACCGGCGCGCTCCGGTGCGGATCACCGCCGAGGAGATCCAGCTCCACAGCGAGCGGCCCGTCACCGGGCCCTGGTCGGCGGCCGAGTCCCGCTGCGCGCTGCTGCTGGGCACGGTGGTCCTGCTGTGGTGCAGCGAGCCGCTGCACGGCGTCTCCCCGGCCCTGGTGGCCCTGATCGGCGCGGTCGTCGCCGTCACCCCCTCGCTCGGCACGGTCCGGCTCAAGGACGCGCTGCGGACGGTGCCCTGGTCGATGCTGCTGTTCATGGCCGCCACCATGGCCACCGGGGTGGCCCTCGCCGACTCCGGCGCCGCCTCCTGGCTGGTGTCGGGGCTGCCGCTGGGCTCCGGCCCGTGGACGTTCCTGGCGGTGGTGGTGGCGGTCAGCACGGCGGCGCACCTGGTGCTGCAGTCGCGGTCCGCGCGTTCCTCGGTGCTGGTGCCGCTGGTGGTCGCCGCGGCGGGCGCCGCCGGGGTCAGCCCGGTCTCCGCGGCGCTCGCCTCCACCGCGGCGGCCGGGTTCTGCCACACCCTGCCCGCCTCGGCGAAGCCCGTGGCCCTCTACTCCGACCTGCCCGGTGTACCCACCTACACGCCCCGGGACCTGCTGCGGCTCTCCGCCGTCCTGGCACCGCTGACCGC
>NZ_JACADT010000124.1:0-9387 GCF_013421635.1 Streptomyces sp. UH6
CGGCCCCGCACCGGGCGGCCTCGCGTACGGTCTCCGGGGCCTCGGCGGCGTCGGGGTTCAGGCCGGTGGCGAGCAGGACGCGGCCGTGGTGGGCCGCGTCGGGTCCTTCGTCGCCGATGACCACGCCGGAGACCGGGACGTCGAAGCCGTGCGGGGCGAGGACCAGGCGGAGGATGCCGTCCTCGTCGTAGTCGAGCAGACGGCGCAGGGTGAGCGGTCCGGGGGTGTCCGTCATGGAGCTGTCGCGGGGCGGGGGCGGGCGTGCATGGACGAAGCATACGAACGGCTGCCCGGCTCCAGGAGTGCCGGCCGGGCGGTCCGTGTCCGTGACCCGTACGGGCGTCGGCCTCCGGTTGCGGCCCGGGCGTCCGCCGGGAACATGGTGGGAGGAACCGGGAGGAGGGGGAGCCAATGCCTGCGTGGCAGGAACCGCCTGCCGGGCGTACCACGGGAACGGGAATCCCCATGCCGACCCTGCCGCCGCCCGTCACGTCGTCTCCGGAGCCCGCCGCGGCGGCGAAGGAGCCGGCCGGGGCCACCGACCCGCGTCCCCGGATCATCCGCGAGGTCCCGCGGGGGACGGTCCGAACGGCATCGCTCCGCCCGGTGACCGACGCCGACGCCGATGTCGGCGCCCCGTCCCATCACCGGTTCGCCGCGGGCTGTCACCCCGCCCGCGGGAGGCGGGCGTCGACGTCACCGTCACCGTCCCCGCCACCGCTCGTCGCCCGGCCACGGCGTGGGCCTTGTCGCCACAGGGGACCGTGGCCGCCCGGAGCCGCCCCTCCACCGGAAGGATCAGACGCATGACGGACTTCTCACCGGGATTCCGGGGCAGGACCCACGCGTTCGAAGGGCGGCTGCCTCCCGGCCAGTACCCGACCGAGTCCTTCCCCGTCCTGTCCGCGGGCCCCACTCCGCACCTGGCGACGGACCGGTGGACCTTCACGGTCACCGACGAGACGGGCGGCAGCCGGTCCTGGAACTGGGACGAGATGATGGCCCTGCCGCAGGAGCGTCCCACCGTCGACATCCACTGCGTCACCCGCTGGTCGAAGTTCGACACGCGTTGGCAGGGTGTGTCCCTGGACGTTCTCCTCGACGGTGTGGACACCGCCGCCGACTTCGTCGTCGCGGAGTCCTACGACGGCTACACCACGAACCTGCCGCTGGAGGACGTCACCGGTGGCAAGGCCTGGGTGGCCCACTCCTTCGACGGTTTCGCCCTCTCCCCCGAGCACGGCGGTCCGGCCCGCCTGCTCGTCCCGCACCTGTACTTCTGGAAGTCCGCCAAGTGGGTCAAGGGCGTGCGTCTGACCGTCCGGAACGAACCCGGTTTCTGGGAGGCGGCCGGCTACCACGACTACGGCGACCCCTGGCGCGAGCAGCGCACCTGGAGCGACTGATGGCCGGGCCCGCCCCGGCCACGACGGCCGGACCGGCACCCTCGGGCGGCTGGCGGCCGGCCCGGCTGGAGCAGCGGGAGAGCCGGACGGCGACCGGACGCACCCTGCGCTTCCGCGTCCCCGGCTGGCCCGGGCACCTGCCGGGTCAGCACGTCGACGTCCGGCTCACCGCGGACGACGGCTACCAGGCCGTGCGCAGCTACTCCCTGGCGGCCCCCGCCGACGGTGACACGGTCGAACTGGGGGTGCAGGCCACGCCGGGCGGAGAAGTCTCCCCGTACCTTGCCGAGGTGCTGCCGGTGGGCGCGCGGGTCGAGATGAAGGGCCCGCTGGGCGGCTGGTTCGTGTGGGACGGCACGTTCGACGGCCCGCTGCTGCTCGCCGCCGGCGGCAGCGGGGTGGTGCCCCTCATGGCCATCCTGCGCGCCCGCCGCCGGGTGCGCTCCGACGCCCCCTGCACACTGCTGTACTCCGTCCGCACCCAGGACGAGGTCTGGTACGCCGACGAACTGGCCGCCGCGCCGCCGTTCCTGTCGGTGCGTGTCCTCCACACCCGGCAGGCGCCGCCGGGATCCGCACGGCCCGCCGGGCGGATCACGTCCGCGGACCTCGAGGCGCTGCCGGCGCCCGCGGGCAGCCACTGCTACGTCTGCGGGCCCACCGGCTTCGTCGAGCACACCAGCGACCTGTTGCTCGCCGCCGAACACCCCGCCGAACTGATCCGCACCGAACGCTACGGCTGACGCTTCGGACCGCCCAGCCACCGACTCGAACGCGACCCCAGGAGACCGACGTGCCCCAGCCCCGCCCCTCCTACCTCGACGGCAACGCCCTCGCCGGTCCGCTCTCGGAGGTGTTCGCCGTCGACCCCACGACGGCCTGGCGCCTGTGCCCCACGTGCCGGATGCCCTCCACCCTGGGGCAGCTGCACGTCTACGGTCCCGAACCGGGCCTCACGGGCCGCTGCCCCGGCTGCGCCGACATCGCCCTGCGCGCCGTCGCCCAGCCCGGCCATCTCTGGATCCAGCTCGGCAGCGGGGGCGGCGCGTTCCGCTTCACCCTGCCGAACGGCGCGGGCAGGTCCACCTAGTGCTCCGGCCCCGTTCGATCCGATGCACCGCGCCGGCACGGTCAGAGCACGGGGTGGTGCCTCGTGATTGATCTCGCAGGGGTGATATGCCGTTGAGCTCGTGGTCGACAGCCCGGAAGCTGTCGCCATGAGCTCTCGACGCTTCGTCTTCCTCGACCCCGATGGCCTCAGTGCCGGCGGCTGGCTGCATGTGGTCGTCGAGGCGAGGACCGGGGTCGTTTATCAGCAGCAGTACGGCGGAACGGCCTGTCGGCAGGGGCAGGTCGAAGGTTTCCTGGTGCCGCTGTTCGGCCCTGATGAGCTGGACGCGTTGCGTCAGCTGTTCGAGAAGGACTTCCGTGGTGCCGGCGCCTGGAACCACGCGTGGTCAGATGACGAGCGGGACGAGCTCCGCGAGATCGTCGGAGCCGTTCGCTACTGGGCATCCGATGGGGCCACCGAGGAGCCACACGTGCTCCGACTGGATGAGAGCCGTATCCGTGAGACCGATGAGGCCTGGGTGCGGGTGATCACCCCGGACGGCCCGGGAGTGCTGGTGTGGTTCAACTCGGACTGAACGCGGTGATCAGCCGTCTGCCGCCGCTCGGGGATGGTCGGCCTGATGCTGCGGCGCCCCAACGGGGAGCGTGTCTTCCGGGGCCGATGGTCTCGCCACGGACGTCCAGCACCATCGCTCCGCGGAAGCAGAGGCTGTATCCGCGACGACGCCGAGTCCGTTGTCTCTCCTCGCCCCACCCAGAAGATTCAGCACGCGCCGGCACGAGCCCTACGGGTTCGGCGGTATCTCGGGTGCGGGCAGGGCCAGAGCTCGGCCGAGGGCGGCGGTGACAGGGGTGGCGTCATCACGTAGGTGCAGGGCGGCCCACGCGGCGGCAAGTTGGAGGAAGTCGATCAGGTCGAGCTCCGCGCCGGCAAGCAGGCGACCCAGGTCGGTGACAGGTAGCTCGATCACCGGGCTGTTGTCTTGGTCGGCGTCGACGGTCAATCGGACGACTTCGCCGTCACGTTCAGCGAGCGGAAAGGGGTCGTGACCGAAGGAGGCCGAGCCGTTGCCGTCGACGACCTCGAGCCAGTCGCGCCTCTCGTCCAGCCCGTTGCAGCAGCCCGGCAGGAGCGTGGTGCCGGTAGCGGTGTCAGTGACCCGCAGGCCGCCTGATGCGAAAAGGTCGTCCATGGTGAGCAGTCCGTGCAGGAAGCCCCCGAGTGGGTCGGCGGGCCGCGGCGGACGACCATCCGGACGGGCTGCAGAACGATCACCCGGGAAGTCTGCGGCACGCCTGCTCGCGCCGCACTGCAATTACTGCGCGACATTCAGCTGTCCCGTGTCTCTCCCGGCTGTCGACCGGCAAAAGGAGTGGAGCGGCCTCCGCATCGGTCACCCGGTCGGCGCGAGGTTGTGCAGAGGGGCGATGCCGAGCGCAGCATGATGGGCACCGTCCCCTCAGTTCCTTCCTGACCGGAAATCCGACATGGGTCCGGTCACGTCATAGGTTCCTTCGCGGAACATGTAGACGGACGGCCAGGCGTCGGCCTCCTCACGGAAGTAGCCGCCGTAGCCCGGCTCGTCCACGTGAGGAGCCAGCAGCTCGAGGATCGTGACGGATTCCTCCAGTATGTCGTCCGGCCACAGGACGCGGACGAAGAGTCCCCAGACATCATGGGAGCCTCGGGACTGGTGTGTCAGGCGCGCGAACTCACCACCGGCCAGGCGCGTGTCGCTGTCCGACGTCGGAGTCAGCAAGGGATGCGGGCATCCGTCGGGGCCGAAAGATCCGGGCCGGTCGGCGCGCAGGCCCATGTGCCAGCGGAGGGCGTCCAGAACTGACTCAGGTGTGTCGTCCTTCAGGAAGCAGGTGAGGACCATCTCGTAACGCAGGCTCATGGGAGCATCCTGCAGGCCGTCCCAAGCTCCGGCCCGGCCCGGGCCCGTGGTCGGACTCGGTTCACCCGCAACTCTTGTGCGTCACTCGAGTGTGGCGGAGGGTTCGTCTCCGTTCTGGGCCTGCTGGGATCGCTCGGCGAGCATCGTGGCGAGGTCCCGGACGCTGTCGGCGTCGATGTCGCCCTTGTGCGCGGCGGACTCCATGGTCCACAGCAGCGTCGTGCCGACCCGGGTCTGGGTGACGGCGCCGGGCTCGCCGTTGAAGCCGGAGGTCCCGAGCCGGGCTTCGTTCTCGTCACCGATCGGGCCGAGCTCGAGCGTCTTGGCCTTCCGGCCCGCCTGGTTGCCGTAGTAGCCGTCCCAGAGCACGGCGTAGGCGTCCTGGGCGGCCTGTTCGCTGTCGTAGGCGACGACCTGGAAGGTGACGGAGGCGAAGGGGTCCTTCCTCTCGAAGGTCGAGGCGCCGAAGAAGCGGGCGTCCTCGCAGCCCGCGTTGCCCTTGATGGGGCAGGCCTGCGAGCGGTAGAGCTTGTCCATCTCGAGTGCCGTGGGCCGGACGGACTGCTTCCAGCCCGCCATCGCCTCGTTGTCCGGCAGCGTCTTGCGGACCTGTTCCTGGGTGAGCGGTGCCGCCTTGCCGGCTGTGCTGTCGCTCTCGCCGTCGGAGCAACCGGTCAGCAGCAGTGCCGCCGCGGTCGCCACGCACCAGCGGTGAATTCTCATGATCATGCCACCCCCTTGGGTGGTCATCCTACGGTGGCCGTCTCCGTGTGGGGGGTGCCGCCCAAGAAGCGGGATCCTCGGCCACCGTCGCGGACGGCCCACCGTCCGATGCCCTGTTCAGGTCGGCCGCCTGTCTCGATGCCGCCGCGGTCGGCGGCCCCGGAACGAACCGTGTGCACCGCGGATCGTGTGTCGAGAACGGCAAGGGGCCGGTTGACCGCTTGCCGTTCGGGCCGGCCCCCCCCTCTACCGTCGGGACGGTCATTCGTCTTCCCTGCTGGAAGTGCTCATGCCTCGCCGCTCACCGGGCGAGATCAGAACCGGACGCCCCCGTCGCGGGGACGCCGGAAGCCGATAGGTCATCCCCGGTTTGTCCGCTGCGGCGAACCGGCAGATCGCACAGTTCGAAGTCCGGTACCGGTTGCCTCCCGGTCACGTCGCGCACGCCTTCCGGGCATGGGCCCTGGCGCTCCGCCCGTGGCCGGAGCACGGACCCAACCATGGGCGGGGAACCACCCTCTGGAGGGACAGGCGCGCGAGAACCCTCCTGCGGGGCGCGGCATCGGCCATGAGGCGGAAGGAGAGCCGTGCGCTTCTCGGAGCCGTCGCTCCTCTGGACGACCGATTCCTGGCGGGGACCCTGCCGGACCCGTTCGCCCCACGCGCGGATCCCTGGTGGAGGCGCCGTCTCGTGGAGTGAGTGTCCGGGCAGGCGGCTGCGGGTGGGGGTTTCAGGCTCGGTCGGTGGTCGGCGCCCGGTCGGCGGACGGCGGTTGTCCTGAGCCTGCCGCCTCCACGACGATCTGTCCGGGCCGTGTGCGTGCGTACAGCACCTCTCGGCCCGCACGGTGGGCGCTGACCAGACCGGCGGTGCGCAGGGCCGTCAGGTGCTGGGAGACGCCGCCGGGAGTCAGCCCGGTCCGGCGGGCGAGGGCGGTGGTCGAGGCGGGGGCGGTCAGCTCGGTGAGGAGGGTCGCGCGGGAGCGGCCGAGCACCCCTGCCAGGGCGTCGGACACGGTCGCGGGCCGTGTCCGCCACAGCGTGCCGACGGCGCGTGGCGGATAGCGCAGCGAGGGTTGCCACGGCTCGTCGAGCACGGAGAACACGCGCGGCCACGCGAAGGCGGACGGCACCAGCAGCAGGCCCCGGCCGCCGAGCCGGCGTGCTCCGCGGACGGTGCGATGCTCCAGGCGCAGAGTGCCTCCGGCCCAGGTGACCTGCGGGTCGAGGTCCGCGAACAGACGGTGGGCGCCGCCTTCGACCAGGCGGCCGGCCCGGTAGCGGATGTCGTCCTCCAGCAGGGTGAGGATCCGGGGCCAGTACGGCGCCAGTGCCAGCTCCCAGTACGCCTCCAACACGTCGGCCAGTCGCCCGAGCTCGGCCGCCGGGTCGGCGCGCAGCGCCGCCAGGCGCTCGGGCGGCACCCCGGCCGTCGTGTACAGGAGCGTGGGCGGGGTGGCCCGGACGGTGGCCAGCTCCATGTCCAGTGACGGCAGTGGCGTTGTGGGCGGCGGGCAGATGAAGCCCGGAACGCGGCCGCTCCAGGGGGAGCGCGCCGGGACCGGTACGAGGTCGAACAGCGGCCTCAGGTCGACGTCCGCCGCCGCCAGCCGTGGGCGTACCTGTTCGACCCAGGTGCGGTGCAGGCCGTGTTCGTCCGCGCCCTTGAGCACCCGGACGCTGGCCACCGCCTCCCACAGCGGGGAGATCGCGAAGCGGGTGCGGGCCACGTCCTCCAGGCCGAGTTCTATGTCGATCATTTAGCTGAGGGTAAATCAGTAGGTGGTGGGTCGGGTGGTCCCGCACGGTACGGGCATGACCGAAGCGTCCCCCTCCCCGTGGCGGTTGCGTGACTTCCGCGTGCTCTTCGCCGCGGGCGCCCTCAGCCACCTCGGCAGCAACGTCGGCTACGTCGCGATCCCGCTGCTCGCCGTCACCACCCTCGGTGCCGGCCCCGGCCAGGCCGGTGCGCTGGCCGCGCTGTCCACCGCCGCCTTCCTGCTCGTCGGCCTGCCCGCGGGCGCCTGGGTGGACCGCCTGCCCGCGCGCCGGGTGCTGGTGGCGGCCGACGCCGCCCGCGCGGCGCTGTTCGCCTCCATTCCCGTCGCCTGGTGGCTGGGTGTGCTGTCGCTGCCGCAGCTCTACGCGGTGGTGCTGCTGAACGGCTGCGCCACGGTGTTCTTCGACGTCGGCTCGCAGAGCGTCCTGCCCGAACTGGTGGGCCGCGAGCGCCTGGTGCCGGCGAACACCGCTCTCGTGAGCCTGATGGCCGGCGCCAACATCGCCGGCCGCGGCGCCGGCGGCTTCCTGGTCCAGTTCTTCACCGCTCCCCTCGCGATCCTCGGCGGGGCCGTCGCCTACCTGGCCTCGGCGGCCGGCCTCACGGGCGTCGGCCGACGACAGCCTCCTGCCGTGGTGCCGGCCGACCGGCGACGGCTGCGGACCGAGATGGCGGAAGGGCTGCGCCACGTCCTGGGCAGCCGCGAGCTACGCGCGCTGGCGCTCACGGCGACCCTCACCAACCTCGGCGCGCAGATGATCAACGCCATCCTGCCGGTGCTGTTCGTCCGCGAACTGCACCTGTCCGGCGGGGCTCTGGGGACGTACTGGGCGGTCGGTGGCCTGGGCATCCTGCTCGGCGCCGTCCTCGCCCGCTTCCTCGCCGCCCACCTGGGCCACGGCCGCGCCCTGGGGTTGACCGGGCTGTGGTTCGCGCCCGCCGGACTCGCCATCGCGTTGATCGGCGACGGGCCATGGCTGTGGGTGGCCGGTGCCGGGTGGCTCGCGGCCATGACCAAGGCGGGTATCGACAACGTCCTCGGCGTCACCCTGCGCCAGCGCCTGACCCAGGACGCGCTGCTCGGCCGGATGAACGCCACCTTCCGCTTCCTGCTCACCGGTGCCCTGGCCGTCGGCTCCGCCCTCGGTGGCCTTGTCGGTCAGGTGGCAGGTCTACGCGCCGCGGTCTGGGCGGGCGCGTTGTGCATGGCCGGCGCCTTCCTCCCCGTGTTCTGCTCCCCCGTCCGCGCGCTGCGAGAGCTTCCAGCGGCCACCACGCCACCGCGCCGGGCATCAGCGGCATCCACCGCGGAGGCATGAGGAGGAGACCTTCCGATCGGAGTGGCCGCGGTCGACGAAGGGAACCCGGACGGTCACCCCCCGGCGACGTCGCGGTCGCGTTCGAGGAAGTACAGGCAGGCCCGCTTGTGGTCCAGAGCGACCTCAGCGCCTTCCGTGAACCCCGCCAGGCGCAGCCGCCGGCGTGACCTGTCGTTGCGGACGTCGGGCTCGGCCACCACCCGCAGATGGGCGGGGTCGGACCAGACGAAGTCGAGAACGGCGCCGAACAGGGCGCCTCCGTAGCCGCTGCGTGGAGCGGTCACGGGGGGCGCGAAGAGGAAATGGATGCCGAAGTCACCGGGCCGCACCGGGTAGTACTCCCCCAGCGGATCGTGTTCGGGATCGTAGGTCTGCAGCAGTCCCGCCGGGTGGCCGTCGTGCTCGATCAGGTACGCGTGGTGGGTCTCCAGGGAGTCCACGAACGCGTAGATGTCGCGCACCCGCTCGACCGTGTGCCCGACCATGCCCCAGAACCGGGCCCGCTCGTCATCCACCCAGCGGTGGACGGTCGCGGCGTCGTGCTCCGGGTCGAGGACCCGGAAGACGACGGTGCCGAAGCCGGGCACCCGGCTTACGTACGCGGGGGCGGGCCCGTGTGACGCCGCAGATTCCTCGGGCGCCGGGGATTCCTTGGCCGTTGGGACTTCGCTGGGCGTCGGGGGCGCGGTGGGCTCTGTCATGCTGACTCCTCCTCGGTGAGCACGTTCCAGTCGGTGACGACGGGGACGAGGGCGCCGCGCAGCCACAGCGGAAGCTGGTCGCGGGCGTGGGCGTCGTCGGGGAGTCCCGAGGCGCCCAGGGGGACGATCCACGCGCTGTCCTGTCTGCGGGCCAGGTCCCACACGAAGCGCGCGGCGGAGGCGCGGGCGCCCAGATCGGTCAGTCCGGGCACGCTCGAGGAGGACATCACGCAGTCGTGGTCCCCCTCCAGAGCGGGGGACCCGGGAGAAGGAGACACGGAGGGCAGCGCCTGCCACGCGGCCAGTCGGTGGGTCTCGCCCCAGCTCGCGGGAGCGCCGTCGCGGGCCACCTCCTCCAGGGCCGCCCGCGCGTGGGCGGGAACGTCCACCGCCGCGGGCAGCGCCCCGGGCACGGTCAGGCTCTCCAGTGCGTGTCCGACCCGGCCGAGGAGGGAGAGCCAGGGCAGGAAGATCTCGGGATCGTCC
>NZ_JACADT010001240.1:0-1412 GCF_013421635.1 Streptomyces sp. UH6
GTTCGCCGCCCCCGGACGCGTCCTGACCTGTGCGCACGTGCTGGACGGGGCCGAGGAGGGCGAGGGGGTGACGGTGGTGTACGAGCCCGGTGAACCCGGTGGCGGCGGCCGGTCCCTCGCCGTGCGCGCCGTCGTCGAGGCGGTGCTCGGCGGTCCCGACGAGCACGGCAACCACCACCCGCCCGACCTCGCCGTGCTCCGGCTGCGCGAGGCGGGCCCGCACCCCTGCGCGCTGCTGTCGCACCGGCCCGCCCGCACCGACAGCGACGCCGAGGTGCGCTACTGCGGCTGGGTGCCCCGCGGCGACGACGACGCCGTGCGCATCGGAGCCGGTGCGCGCGTCGGCGGAACCCACGACCACGGCGCCGAGCGGCAGTTGATCCGGTTCGTCGGCGAGACGCCGCGCGAGGGCGTCTCCGGCGGCCCGGTGCTGGATCTCGAACGGGGCGAGGTGGTCGGCCTGGTGAAGGGCAAGAACATGGCCCCACCCGACCCCTACTACCGCAACGCCCCTCCGGAGAGCGGCGGTTACTTCGTCGACCTGGCCAAGCTGAGCCTGCTCCCCAGGGCCCGCGGACTGCACCACGAACTGCTCACCGCCCACGACCGGCACCACGGGGACGCGATGTCCCTCGCCCCGCCCGCCGGCACCTGGACCGACGGGCAGAACCTGCTGCCCGCCACCGCGGCGGCCCGGGGTACCGACCTGCGCCCCTCCGAACTGACCCGCCTGCTCGCCTGGTTGGGGGCCCTGCCGCCGCCGGCGGACCCGATGGCGCTGCGGCACACGATCCGCGGCCTGGTGCGCGGCCCCGGCATGGTGGCCCGCCCGTACCTGTGGCGCGACGGGATAGGGCTGCTGCGCGGAGCCCGAGCGGACCGCTCCGGCCAGCTGGAGCTGTACCTGGAGTACGTCACCTGGGCGCTGGAGACCTGCGGGCCACCCCGCGACCCGCTGGAGAAGAGGGGCCGGGACGAACTCTGCGACTGGGTGGAGGAACTCGGCGTGGACCTCGACGTCCTCGTCCGCGGGGAACTGATCAACCGGATCGGACGGGTGCGCCTGCTCCAGTCGGCCCCGCCCGCCGACACGCCCGGCGAGCCGCCACCGGCGGCGCGGACGGTGACCCTCCAGGTGTGGCAGGACGGCTGGAACCCGCAGGTGTGCGACTGGCTGATACAGATCACCGACGCGGGCCCCGACGCCGGACCGGAGACCGTCACCGACGACCACACCGCCACCCCGGTCGGCCTGCTCCCCCAACACGCGGCCGCCGAACTCACCGCGGCCTTCCACGACGCCGACCTCGACGGCGCCCCCGCCCTGTTCCGCCTGCTGGTCCCGCACGGCCTGCTCGGACTGCGGCCGGAGGACTGGCCGCTGGGCCCCGGCGGGCGCCCGCTCGGCGCGG
>NZ_JACADT010001241.1:0-1411 GCF_013421635.1 Streptomyces sp. UH6
CCGCCCTCGCGAGCCGCACCCGCGCCGCCTGCTGCCTCAGCTCGTTGCCACGGGCTTCCTGGATTTCGTACTCGAACATGATCTGTTCCCCTCGTTGTCTCCGACTTCCTCGCATCACTACCTTCGCTTCCAAGGGCCCTCCCCCACATCGGGAGACTGCCCGATCTTTGCCCCGGCTCTTGTCCTAGAGCGCGGCGCCGACGACGCGACCGGGTCCTAAGTCCCGTCCACCGGGCCTAAGACCCCACCTCACCCGGCGTACGCTCCCGGCATGCCGACCCTCGAACGCCTACGCGCCGACCACGCGGAGGCCCTGTTCGCCTTCGAACGGGACAACCGCGCGTACTTCGCCCGCACCGTCCCCGACCGCGGGGACGCCTACTTCGCCCACTTCGCCGACCGTCACGGCGCCCTGCTGGCCGAGCAGGAGGAGGGCGTCTGCCACTTCCACGTCGTGCTCGGCGACGCCGGGGAGATCGCCGCCCGGGTCAACCTGGTCGACGTCGACCCCGCCGACGGTTCCGCGGAGCTGGGGTACCGGGTGGCCGAGCGGTACGCGGGCCGGGGTCTGGCCACGGCCGCCGTGCGGGAGGTGTGCGGGGCCGCCGCCGCGGCGTACGGGCTGCGCGCGCTGACCGCCGTCACCCACGAGGACCACCTGGCCTCGCGCCGGGTGCTGGAACGCACCGGCTTCACCGCGACCGGCCGCTTCCTCCTCGACGGCCGCCCCGCCGTCCGCCACCGCCGCTCGCTGGAAGGACTCCTGCCGTGACGCCGCCCGTGACCCGCCTCGCCACCCTGGACGACGCGGAGGAACTCGCCGCCTGCCTGACCCGCAACCGCGCCTTCCTGAGCCCGTGGGAACCCGTGCGCGCGGACGCCTACTTCACCGCCGGCGGGCAGCGCGCGGTGCTGGCCGAGAGCCTGGACCTGTACGCCCGGGGGGTGATGGTCCCGTTGCTGATCCTGGACGGCGACGGCCGGATCGCCGGCCGCCTGAGCGTCAACAACGTCGTCCTCGGGGCCTTCCGGTCCGCCTCGCTCGGCTACTGGGTGGCCGAGGAGGCCGGTGGCCGCGGGCTCGCCACCGCCGCCGTGGCCGAGGCGGTACGGCTCGCCTTCGACGACATGGGGCTGCACCGCCTGGAGGCCGGCACCCTGCTCCACAACCTCGCCTCGCAGGGCGTCCTGCGCCGCAACGGCTTCACGCCCTTCGGGGTGGCTCCCCGGTACCTGCGGATCGCGGGACGGTGGCAGGACCACGTCCTGTTCCAGCTCCTGAACGACGCCCGGGAAGACCTGGACGACGCCCGGGAGGACCCGGCGGCGTCCTGAGACCCGGCGGCGTCCTGAGACCCGGCGCCACCGACGGGGCGGCCGAAACGGGCCGCGGGAGGCCTGGCGGGCGTCG
>NZ_JACADT010001242.1:0-1411 GCF_013421635.1 Streptomyces sp. UH6
GCGGGGCCGTGCCTCGCCGGGCGGGACGGGTCAGGGCCGCGCCGGGCGCGGGCGGCGGCGGGCGGGGTTCAGTCCCGCGGGTCGAGCCGCATGGTGGTGGAGCGGGCGGCCTCGCCGAGGATGGTCTCCAAGGAGGCCGGGTAGGCCTCGTACTTCGCGTAGTAGGCGGCGTCGACCCGGTCGTTGAGCCGGGGGTCGGCGTCGACGACGGTGACGTCCCTCTCGACGCCGCCCGCCCGGATGCGGCCCTCGTGACGGGCGCGGGTCCCCCGGTACCAGCGGGAACCGGGCCCGTAGACGGACCGGACGTAGACGTCGTCGCCGTCGCGGACCACCCAGATGGTGCGCCAGTCGCTGAGCGAGCCGTCCTCTCCCACCGAGGCGATCTCCAGTTCCTCCGCCTCGCCGATGCCCGCGAGTTCGGTCCGGGTCCAGGTGGTCATCACTCTCGGCTCCTCGCTGCTCCGGTGCACGCCTGCTCCCAGCGGAACGTTTCCGCGGGGCGCACGCCACCGGTGGGCGTCCGGACGGACCAAGCCGGCCGTCCGGACGCCGCGCGCCGGGGAGCCTCAGCAGAGCGGCACGCCGGGCAGCTGGGCCGCGGGATGGTCGATGTAGATGTTGGAGACGAACCCGTTCTGGTCGCGCAGCTTGCTCCACCAGTTGTTGGTGTAGCCCTCCGCGCTGACCGTGTCGCCCTGCTTCTGGCACAGCACCCGCACGGCGGTGGGTCCGCCCAGGGTCGCGACCACCGGGGCGCTCAGCCGGGCGTCCGCGCGGACGTTGACGCCACTGCCCCAGGTGGTGAAGGGGACGCCCGTGCCGCTGCCGCCGCAGCCGTTGTCGCTGGTCAGGTATGCCTGGTGGTAGGAGCCGGGGTAGGAGAGGGCGGCGCCGTTGATGACGATGTTCTGTCCGGTGCCGTTGTAGAGCTGCTCGTAGTGGATGTGGGCGCCGGAGGAGTTGCCGGTGGAGCCGGTGGTGCCGATCTGCTGGCCCTGGCCGACGTACGCACCGCTCGCCACGGAGTACGCGGCGAGGTGGAAGTAGTAGGTGCGCCAGCCGCCGCCGTGGTCGATCACGATGTAGTTGCCCGCGCCGCCCGCCTGGTAGTGACGGGTGGCGGTGCCGGCCGCGGAGGCGAGGACGGGAGTACCGGCGGTGGCGCCGCCGTCGGCGCGGACGAAGTCCAGGGCCCGGCGCACCTCGGCCGAGTGGTGGCTGTACGTCCAGCGCTGCCCGCAGGGGAACGGCGCCTTGAAGGTGGGGGCGGCCGCGACCGCGTCCGGGGCGGCCTGCGCGGGTGCGGCGGCGAGGCCCGTCAGGGCGAGCAGCACGGTGGCCAGCAGGGCGGGGAGGCGTCTGAGCAGGGACAAGGAATGCTCCTTGGGCCGGGGGGAACGACGCGGGA
>NZ_JACADT010001243.1:0-1410 GCF_013421635.1 Streptomyces sp. UH6
AGCGCGCCGACGGCGCCCGGCAGCGCGTACGCGGCGACCGCGGCCCCGACGTAGAGCCCGGGGTTCTCCTCCGGGGCCAGCAGCACGGCGAGCCACGGCACGGTCACGACGGCCATCCCGTCGCCGAAGTCGGAGGCGACGAACGCGGGCAGCAGGCGCCGGAACGGGCGGTGCGCGAACAGGGGGCGGTAGGCCGGGGGGAGCTTGGGGAACCTGGTCCGGCCGGTTCTGGGTGCGGTCACCGGGACAGCTTCACTCCCGGGGTCCGCCGGAAGTCAACGGGGGCGGATGCCTCAGGTCGTGTTCACGCCACCACCACGCATCCACGCCGCTCGAGCGCGACGGCCACCGGGTCGTCGGCGGGGTCGACGGCGAGGTCGTTCCACCGCAGGTCGAGCTTCTCCAGGGAAGGCATGTCCGGCAGCCACGGGGGCAGCCGGCGGATCCGGTTGCCCCGCAGGTCGAGGACGCGCAGCAGGGGCAGTCCGGCGAGCCTGCCGGGGACCTCGGGGAGCAGGTTGTCGCGGAGTTCGAGATGGCGCAGTTCGCGCAGGTGGGAGAAGGAGTCCGGGAGGCGGGTGAGGCGGTTGCCCTTGAGCCACAGTTCCCGGAGCCGGCCGAGGTCTCCGATCCGCTCGGGGAGATGCGTCAACTCGTTGTGCTGGGCTCGCAGTTCGACCAGGGCGGCCAGCCGGCTGAGGGTGTCGGGGAGCGCGGTGAGGCGGTTGTCGCCGACGTTGAGGAGCCGCAGGCGCGTGAGCGAGCCGAGTTCGTCCGGCAGCCGGGTCAGCCGGTTGTCGTGGAGGTAGAGGCAGCCGGTGAGGCCGGTCAGGGCGCCGATCTCCGGCGGCAGTCCGGTGAGCGCGTTGTGGCCGAGGTCGAGGGTGGTGAGCCGCCGGAGCCGGCCGACCGCGGGCGACAGGGCGGTCAGGTCGTTGTCGGCGAGGATCAGCACGCGCAGTTCCCGCCGGTCCCAGACGGACTCCGGGACGGCGCCGAGGTGCCGGCGCCAGAGGTCCAGGACGCTCAGAGCCGCTCCTCGAGATGGCGTTCGAGCTGGCCGATCAGATCGTCGGCCGCGCCCAGGGAGACGCTGCGGTCGGTGACGACGGCGTGGCCGTCGTGCTCCAGTGCGTAGACGAACATGTCGCGGGCGTCCTCGTCGACGCTGCGGGGCGGGAGCGTGGCGAAGTCGATCTGCTTCAGGAGGGTCTTCAGCCGGTCGCGGTCGGCGCCGGAGAGGGGGTCGGCCTCCCAGTAGCCCTTCTTCCGTTCGCTGACCTCGACCGTGCCGTCGGTGGACGCCAGGATGGAGCGGTGGACGCCGGCGATGCCGCCGGTGACGGTGAGGCGGACGCTCTCGGGCCGGTCCGTCGGCGTCGCGCTCGCCCCGCCCTGCTCCGCGGGCCC
>NZ_JACADT010001244.1:0-1407 GCF_013421635.1 Streptomyces sp. UH6
GGCGGGCCAGCCAGAGGGCGTCGCCGAGGTGCGCGGCGTCGGGTTCCATCCCGCAGTCGCGCAGGGCCGCCACCAGTTCGGCTATCGGGTCCCGCGGTGCCTCCATCACGTCACCTCGGACGGTCGAGTCGCTGGACGAGCAGGTCGGCGAGGCGTTCGCGGTCCAGGCCGGGGGCCTGGCCGGTGAGGTGGATGGCGTTGAGGAGCTGGTCGGCGGCGAGCATCTCGGTGCGGGAGCGTTCCATGAACCGCTGGACGAGGTCGGCGGCGGCCTCGGCCCGGTCCTCGCCGAGGTGGGCGCGGACGAAGGCGGCGAGGCGTTCCCGGTCGGGCCGGCCGAGCTCCAGGTGCAGGCAGCGGCGCATCAGGGCGGCGGGGAAGTCTCGTTCCTGGTTGCTGGTCAGCACCACGAACGGGAACTCCGCGCAGCGCACCCGGCCGTCACGGACGTCGACCCGGGTGCCGTCGGCGGCCCGCACCCGCGCCACCCCGTCGGGCAGCCGGTGGGCGACGCGTTCCAGCTCGGGGATGGCGAACTCGCCTTCCTCCAGCACGTTCAGGAGGTCGTTGGGCAGGTCGATGTCGCTCTTGTCGAGTTCGTCGATGAGCAGCACGCGGGGCTTGTCCGACGGCAGCAGGGCCGTGCCGAGCGGGCCGAGGCGGATGTAGTCGCCGATGCTCTCCACCGATCCGGGGTCGCCGGGGCCGACGCCGCCGGGGGCGTGGGCGGCGATCTGCACGTCCTGGAGGCGGGCGATGGCGTCGTAGCGGTAGAGGCCGTCCTGGAGGGTGGTGCGGGAGACCACCGGCCAGCGCAGCACCGCGCCCAGGCCCAGTTCGTCGGCGACGGCGTGGGCCAGGGTGCTCTTGCCGACCCCGGGCGCTCCGGTGACCAGGAGGGGGCGGCGCAGGTAGAGGGCGGCGTTGACCACTTCCAGTTCCTCGGCGCCGGGGCGCCAGGCGGCGGCACGGCTGCGGTGCACGCCGAGCCGGCGGGTCTCGGCGTCCCGGTCGCGTTCGCGGAAGTCGCGCCAGGGCGGTGGGGCGGGTAGCCGGCCGATCCCGTCGTGGCGTTCCCCCGCACCGCGGAAGATGAGCCATTCCCCGGCCGGGCTGGGTTCGCTCATGTCGGTTCCTCGTCCTCGCTCGGCTTCGGATCGGGCGAAGGCCCCGGCCCACCGTAGTGGTCCGGCCCCCTCCCCGGCAGTACTCCTGGGGCCCCGACTGCGCCCCGTCAGAGGGCTTCCAGGGGCTCTTCCTCGGGAAGCGGCGGATCGTGGAGCAGGGTGAGCCCGGCGCTCCAGAAGTGGCCGGTGTCGCCGCCGGCCACCGCCGCCCGCCAGGCGCGGACCCGTTCGGGGAGGCCGGCGGCGGTGCGCACGCGGGCCAGCTCGTCCTCCACACGGC
>NZ_JACADT010001245.1:0-1407 GCF_013421635.1 Streptomyces sp. UH6
GAGCAGGTCGTCCCGCCGTTCGGGCGTGTCCCGGCGCAGCGGCCCGTCGGAGCCGGCCGGGTACTCCTCCAGCGGGACCAGCCCCCGCTCCCAGGCGGACAGCACCGGCTCGACGACCCGCCACGCCTCCTCGGCCTCGTCGCCGCGGAGGGAGAGCGCGGGGTCGCCGCGCAGCACGTCGAGCAGCAGGCTGCCGTAGGCGGGCAGGTCGGGCGGGTCCATCCGGGCGCTCAGCGCGACCTGCGTGAGGCTGCCCACCTGCGAGCCGACGACGTTCATGTCCAGGCTCAGGCTCTCCGGGTCCAGCCCGAACCGCAGGACGTTGGGCCGGACGTCCTCGTCCTGCCCGAACGGCAGGTGCGGGACGGGACGGAACCGCACCGCGACCTCCATGAGGTCCCGGCCGAGCGCCTTGCCGGTGCGCAGCCGGAACCTGGTGCCGGCCCAGCGCCAGCTGTCCAGTTCGAGTTCGACCTCCGCGAAGGTCTCGGTGCGGCGCGAGGGGTCCACGCCCTCCTCGTCGGTGTAGGCGGGCACGTCGTGGTCGCCGCCGCGGCCGGCCGCGTAGCGGGCGCGGCGGGTGCGGTGCACCACGTCGGCGTCGGTCAGGCGCCGCACCGAGCGCAGCACGTCCACCTTCCGGTCCCGCAGGTCGCGTTCGCCGAGGGTGAGCGGCGGCTCCATGGCGACCAGGCACAGGATCTGGAGGAGGTGGTTCTGGATCATGTCCTTGAGCGCGCCGACGTGGTCGTAGTAGCCGGCACGGCCCTCCAGGGCGAGGGTCTCGTCCCAGACGATGTCGACCTCGGCGATGTGCGTGCCGTTCCAGATCGGTTCCAGGACCCGGTTGGCGAGCCTGCTGCCGAGCAGGTTCTGCACGGTGGTCATGGCGAGGAAGTGGTCGACGCGGAAGACGGCCTGCTCGGGCAGCACGTCGGCGAGCAGCCGGTTGAGTTCCTCGGCGTCGGCGAGGCTCTCGCCGAAGGGCTTCTCCATCACGATGCGGCTGCCCTCGGGCAGTCCGGCGTCGTGCAGGGCGGTCACGGTGGCGGCGAAGAGGAAGGGCGGCAGGGCGAGGTAGACGGCGACGGGGTCGTCGCCCGCGACGACGGCGGCCACCTCGGCGGGGTCGGTGACGTCGGCCCTGCGGTAGTCGCAGGCGGCGGTGACGGCCCGGAGGGAGCGGTCGGGCAGGTGCGCCGCGTGGCGCCCCATCTGGGCGGCGGCCCATTCCCGGTATGCGGCGCCGTCCTGGTCCTCCCGGCCGGCGGCGGTCATGGTGAACCGGTCGTCGAGGTGGCCGGCGGCGTGCAGGGCGGCCAGGGCCGGCAGGAGGTAACGGCCGGTCAGGTCACCCGTCCCGCCGAAGACGGCGAGTCGTCGGATCGTCATCGGGGACGGCCCTCC
>NZ_JACADT010001246.1:0-1403 GCF_013421635.1 Streptomyces sp. UH6
GCGCCCTTCGGCGCCACGGCTCCGCCGAAGCCGGTCCAGGACCACCGGGGCCGGGTCATCCGCACCGCCGACTGGCCGCTCACCGGAGCGGTGCTGGCGAGCCTGCGGGTCGTCCTCGACGCGTCGGGCAGGACGCCGGTCCGCGCCGAGTTCCAGTACATCGAGGGCGGCAGCTCGGACCAGCGCGCCGAGAACCTGCCCACGCCCCAGCCGGTGGGGTTCCCGCTCGGCGCCGGCCGCGTCGAGCTGTCCGTGCGCTCCGCCCCGGACCGCGGCCTCACCTGGCTCAACAGCCGCCCCGCCGACTCCCAGGAGCCCGGCGTCACGGCGCACTTCCACTCGGGTCTGCCCGAACGCACCGTCTTCGTGTCCCGGCCGGACGCCGAGGGCCTGGTCCACGTCGTCCTCGGCAACGGCACCACGGAGCAGGTCGCCCTGCGTCCCGGCGCGGCCGAACAGATCACGCACGGCGAGTACGAGGTCAGCCTCAGATACACGGCCGGCCCGCCCGAGCCACACGTCGAGGTGGTGATCGCCGGACGGCCCGAGCCCCTCGACCGCCGCGTCCTGCGGCTCGACGCGGTGCACGGCGCGATCACGCCGGGCAGCTGGGTCGTCGTCCGGCGTCCCGCCAAGGGCGCCCCGGACGGCGTCCCGGGCGACCCCGGGCTCGCCTTCGTCGCCACCCGGGCCGTCGCCGTCCGCGAAGCGGTGTACGCCGATTTCGGCGTCACCGGACGCGGCACCGAGATCACCCTCGCCGACCCGTGGCTGGACGAGTTCGACGTGCTGCTCTCGCACATCCGCGACACCACCGTGCACGCGGCCGGCGAGCCGCTGCGCCCGGCCGGCGAACCCCTCGGCGAGGACGTCCACGGCAACGAGATCGAACTCGCGGAGCTGTACGACGGGTTGCGGCCGGGACGGACGCTGCTGGTGACCGGTGAGCGCAGCGACGTCCCCGGGACGGCCGGCGTCGAGGCCACCGAGGTGGTGACGATCGCCGCCGCGGACCCGGCCGTCGACCCGCGGCTGCCCGGCGACCACGTGCACACCAGGCTCACCCTGACGGCGGACCTCGCCCACCGCTACCGCCGCGAGACCGTCAGGATCCTCGGCAACGTGGTGGAGGCCACCCACGGGGAGAGCCGCGAGGAGGCCGTCGGCAGCGGCGACTCCGGCCGCGCCGGCCAGACGTTCGCGCTCTGGCAGTCTCCGCTGACCTGGCTCGCCGCCGACGACCCGCTCGGCGCCGCTCCGGTCCTGGAGATCCGGGTCGACGGCATCCTCTGGCACCGGGCGGACAGCCTCGCCGGACGCGGCCCGGGCGAGCGGGTGTACGTCGTCGGCACCACGGCCGACGGCCGGACCGCGGTGACCTTCGGCGACGGCGTCAACGGCGC
>NZ_JACADT010001247.1:0-1398 GCF_013421635.1 Streptomyces sp. UH6
GGAGGTGACCTCCAGCAGCGACCGGGCCCGCTCCGGCGCCGGACCGCTGACGAAGCGGACGGCGGGCCGCAGGGCCCCCAGCTGGCGGGCCAGGTAGTCCGCCGCCAGCTCGCTCAACGGGCCGCCCAGCGCCCACACCGTCCGCGCCGAGACGAGCGCCCCGGCCGCCGAGTCGAGCAGGGGGGCGTTCAGGGTGGCGATCGTCTGCGCCAGGCCGTGATGCAGGTCGGCCGCCGCGCTGCCGGGATCGGCGCCCTGAGCGGTGAACTCGCGCAGCCGTGACTGGTCCTGGGCCTCGGCCCGTACCGCGGCCTGGAACTGCGAGAAGCCCTGGTAGCCGAGCCGGTCGACCAGCCGTGACGCGGTGGGCGCACTGACTCCGGCCCGCTCCGCCAGCGCCCGGAGCGATCCCAGCGCGGCGAACGGGAAGTCGTCCAGCAGCAGGCGGGCCACCGCGCGCTCGCCGGGAGCGAGCCGCTGATACATCTCCTCGAGCTGGGACACCACTCTCTTCATGCTGACGAACGTTACACCAAAACGCTTTTGAAGGCGTCGATGAAACGTGTGTTACGTTTCCGCCCATGACTCCTTGGCAAGGACTGATCAACAGCGCATACCGGACCCGGCTCCCGGTCACCGACCGCACCCCGGCCGTGTCGCTCCACGAGGGCAACACCCCGCTGCTGCGTTCCGCGTACCTGTCGCGGCTGACGGGCTGCGACGTCCGTCTGAAGAACGAGGGCGCCAATCCCACCGGCTCGTTCAAGGACCGCGGCATGACCGTGGCCATCAGCAGGGCCGCCGAGGCGGGCGCCGAGGCGGTCATCTGCGCCTCCACCGGCAACACCAGCGCTTCGGCCGCCGCCTACGCCGCACGGGCCGGCATCGGCTCGGCCGTGCTGGTGCCGCGCGGCCACGTGGCTCTCGGCAAGCTCGGCCAGACCGTCCGCCACGGCGCGCGGATCATCGAGGTGGACGGCACCTTCGACGACTGCCTGCGGGCCGCCCGCGATCTCGCCGACCGCCACCCGGTCGCCCTGGTGAACAGCGTCGGCAACGAACTGCGCCTGTCCGGCCAGCGCACGGTGGCCTACGAGATCGTCGACGCGCTGGGCGACGCCCCCGACGTCCACTGCCTGCCGGTGGGCAACGGCGGGAACGTCACCGCCACCTGGCAGGGCTACCGGGCGTACCGGACGGAGGGCCCCGCCACCCGCCTGCCGCGGATGTGGGGGTTCCAGGCGGCGGGCGCGGCACCGCTCGTCCACGGGAAGCCCGTCTCCCGGCCCGAGACGCTGGCCAGCGCCATCCGCGTCGGCGAACCGGCGACCTGGCAGGGCGCCGTCGCCGCCCGCGACGAGTCCGGCGGGCTGTTCGCGGCCGTCACCGACGAGCAGA
>NZ_JACADT010001248.1:0-1398 GCF_013421635.1 Streptomyces sp. UH6
GGGGTCCTGCGGGCGGTACGGGCGGTGGCCGGCTGAGCCGGCTTCTGCTCGGGGGCAGCGGTCCGCCGCCCCCGGGTGCTGTTGGCGGTGCGGCCCCGCACCACGCCGATGAAGTCGTCCACGGCGTCCGTGGTGGCCTCCTGCGGCCAGGCGAGCGCCACCTCCGACCGCGGCCCGTCAGCGACCGTCCGGTAGGTGAGGTCCCGCCGGTGGTGCAGCCGCGCCAGGGACTGGGGGACGACCAGCACCCCGATGCCGGCGGCCACCAGCTCGACGGCGTCGCCCGTGGTGGCGGGCCGTTCGAAGGCCTCCTCCCCCGGCGGCCGCTCCCAGCCGAACACGTCGTCCAGCGGATGCAGCACGACCTCGTCGGCGAGGTCCTCGAGGGAGATCTCGTCCGCCGCGGTGACCAGGTGGTCCTTGGGGACGACGGCCACCGTGGCCTCGGTGTAGAGCGGGATGGCGCTGAAGACGTCGCGGTCGACGGGGAGCCGGACCAGCCCGGCGTCGGCGCCGCCGGACCGCAGCAGCTCCTGGGCCTCGTGGGCCTCCACCGGCACGAGTGCGAGGGGGGTGGCGGGAAAGCGCTCGTTCCAGATCCGCACCCACTTGGCGGGCGTGGCTCCCGGTACGTAGGCGAGCCGGAAGACGGGGGAGGCGGCGGAGTCTGTCACCCGGCCCAGGCTACCCGGCGTGGTCGGGGGTGCTCCGCCCGGTCGTTAGGCTTGGCGGTATGAAGTCGCACCAGAGCGCCCAGACGATGAAGCCCGCCACCGCGGCGAAGAAGCTGGGTGTGTACCTCGAGGCCACGCCCGCCGAGTTCCGGGAGGGCGTCGTCTCGCGCGCCGAGCTGAACCAGCTCCAGGCCGACCCGCCCGAGTGGCTGCGTGAGCTGCGGCGCAACGGCCCGCACCCGCGCCAGGTGGTCGCGGCACGGCTGGGCGTCTCCGCCTCCGGCCTGGCCCGGGCCGGCGTCACCGAGGCCCTGACCACCGAGCAGATCGACGCGCTCAAGAGCGAGCGTCCCGCGTGGCTGGAGAAGGAGCAGGCCCTCCAGGCGGACGTCCGCAAGGAGCAGGAGCGCGTCAAGCAGCTGCACGCCGAGAAGGCCGAGAAGGCGGCTGCCCGGGAGAGCGCCGGCCGCTGACCCGCCACCGCAGCACGGCCGAGGGGGCCGGTTCCGCCACCGGGCGGGCCCGGCCCCTTCGCCGTGGCCCGCCACGGCGAAGGGGCCGACGACGCGCTGCGGGATGCCGCCGTGGGGCGGGCGCCGTCGTCGTGACCACCCGCGTGATCACACGATGTCGGTGGCTCGCTCTACTGTTCGTCTCGTTCGATCGGTGCGTGCGGTGCGGGAGGCGCGGTATGGGGTGGGTGCCGGCCGGTGACCACGAGGTC
>NZ_JACADT010001249.1:0-1397 GCF_013421635.1 Streptomyces sp. UH6
TCTACGACCCGGTCACCGGCACCACCACGACCACCTCGGTGAGCACCGAGGCCGACGCCGCCGAGCGGGACGCCCTCACCGCCGCCGCCCAGCAGGCCCAGGTCCGCTCCGACGCCGCGCTCGCCGAGTTCCGGTCCACCGCGCCCGACCGGACCGCGGCCGCGTTCGACTCCACCGTCACCGGCCCGGAGTCGGAGGCCGCGGGCACGTACCTGGAGAGCCTCACCGACCAGCCGGTGATGAACGACAAGGACCTGGCCACCGACCCCGAGAAGCTGGCCGCCGCGCTCTCCGCCCGGCTGGACCTGATGCGCGGCGCCGAGTCCTCGCTCTACGAAGGCCGTGTGAAGGACCTCGTGGAGCTGCGTGACAACGATGTAACCGAGCTGGAGATCCGCATCGCCGCGCTGGTCGCGCTGCTGCTGGTCGCCGTCGGCATCGCCACCGCGCTGGCCCGCTCGCTGACCCGGCCGCTGGCCGTGCTGCGCCTCGGCTCGGCCAGGCTCGCGCAGAACCCGGAGGGCGAGGAGCCCATCCGGTTCACCGGCCGCAAGGACGAGTTCGCCCAGGTCGTCCGCTCCGTCAACGCCCTGCACGGCCACGCGCTCGCCCTCCAGGAGCGGCTGACCACGCTGGAGGCCGACCGCAAGCACCTGATCGGCGAGCGGCAGCGGATGGCGGACGCGCGCGAGGAACTGCGCGCCGAGCTGAAGAGCGCGCGGGACCAGCTGGACCGGTCGCAGAACTCCGCCGAGGGCGCCTACGTCAGCCTGGCGCTGCGGATCCTCGGGCTGGTCGAGCGTCAGCTCACCGTCATCGAGGGGCTGGAGGCGCGCGAGGAGGACCCGGAAGGGCTCTCGACGCTCTTCAAGGTCGACCACTTCGCCACCGTGATGCGCCGCCACAGTGAGAACCTGCTGGTGCTGGCGGGCGTCGAGCACGGGCAGCAGCACGCCGGGCCGGTGCCGCTGGTCGACGTGGTGCGCGCCGCGGTCAGTGAGATCGAGCGGTACGAGCGCGTGCGGATCGGTGCGCTGCCGCCGGCCGCGCACCTCGCGGGCTTCGTCGCCGACGACCTGAGCCACCTGCTGGCCGAACTGCTGGAGAACGCCACGGCGTTCTCGCCGCCGGAGCTGCCGGTGGAGGTGTCGGGCTGGCTGCTGGAGAGCGGCGAGGTGATGCTCTCCGTCCAGGACGAGGGCATCGGCGTCACCGCCGACCGGCTGGAGCGGCTCAACACCCGTCTGGCCGACTTCGACCCCGAGGAGCCGCACGGTCCCGAGGGCGAGGAGGGGCTGGGCCTCGGCCTCTACGTGGTGGCCCGCCTCGCGCACCGGCACGGGGTGCGGGTGCGGCTGCGGGAGCAGAAGCAGGGCGGCGTGACGGCCGTGGCCGTG
>NZ_JACADT010000125.1:0-9359 GCF_013421635.1 Streptomyces sp. UH6
CTGGGCTGAGCGCCCCGGCCGCCCCGGCCGCCGCACACGAAAGGGCCGCCCCGTGCAGTGCACGGGGCGGCCCTTCCACGTCGGGCCTTCAGGCCGTCGGACCTGGAGGCCGTCGGACCGTCAGGCTCCCGAGCCCAACCGCCGAACGGCGGTCCGGCTCACCCGACGATGGTGATGCGGTCCGCCGCCGGCGGCACGATCGGCGAGGACGGGGAGGACGTCGCGGTCAGGTAGTCCGCGAACGCCGTCAGGTCGTCGCTGCCGACGACCGGGTCGGTGCCCTTGGCCAGCGCCGGGAAGTTGTCCCCGCCACCGGCGAGGAAGTTGTTCATCGCGACCCGGTAGGTGGCGGTGAGGTCCACCGGCTGCCCCTGGATCCGGATCGAGTCGGCGACCACGCGGTCCGCGCCGGTCTTCGTCATGTCCAGCGTGTAGGTGAGCCCCTCGGAAACCTGCAGGATCTTCGGCGCGGCCGCGTTGCCCCCGCTGACCTGCTGCTGCAGGGCGGCGACGATGTCGGCGCCGGTGAGGTCCGCCAGGTTCACCGTGTTGCTGAACGGCTGGACCGTGAAGCCCTCGCCGTAGGTGACGACGCCGTCGCCCTCCTCACCGCTCGCGGCGTAGGTCAGGTCGGCGCGGACGCCGCCCGGGTTCATCAGCGCGAACGCCGTGTCCGGATCGATGCCGCGCGCGTGGTGCAGCTGCGCGTCCGCGATCAGGTCGCCGAGCGGGCTCTCGGTGCCGGTCTTGCTGATGTCTCCGGTGATGTAGCCGATGGGCCGGTTGGCCACCGGCTCCGACAGCGTCCTCCACCGCTTGATCAGGGTGGAGATGTCGCCGGCGGGGTCCTGGGCGCGGCTGACCACGTGGTTGGCCGAGTCCACCGCGGTGCGGACGATGTCCTCGGTCGCCAGGTCGTAGGTCAGCGTGGTGTCCGTGTACAGACGGCCGAAGGAGGCCGCCGAGGTCACCATGCGGGAGTTGCCCGCCGGGTCGGGGATGTCGCAGACGTAGGCGTTGTGGGTGTGGCCCGTGACCAGCGCGTCGACCTTGGGGCTGACGTTCTTGGCGATGTCGACGATCGGCCCGGAGATGCCGCCGGCCTGCGCGTCGCACAGGTGGTTGTACGCGCCGTTGGCGGGCACGCCGCCCTCGTGGACCAGCGCGACGACGGACTTGACGCCCTGCCGGTTCAGCTCGTCCGCGTACTTGTTGATCGTCTCGACCTCGTCGTGGAACTCCAGTCCCTCGACGCCCTCGGCGGTGACGATGCCGGGGGTGTTCTCCAGCGTGACGCCGATGAAGCCGATCTTGACCGAGCCGTGCTTCCAGACCCAGTACGGGGCCAACGCGGGCCTGCCGGTGTCCTCGAGGGTCACGTTGGCGCCCAGGTACGGGAAATCCGCGCCCTTGAACGGCTTGTCGGTGTAGCAGCCGTCGGTCGGGTGGCAGCCGCCGTCGCGCATGCGCTTCAGCTCGGCCAGGCCCTCGTCGAACTCGTGGTTGCCGACCCCGGAGACGTCCAGGTCGAGCTTGTTGAGCGCCTCGACGGTCGGCTCGTCGTGGAACAGACCGGAGAGCAGCGGACTGGCGCCGATCAGGTCGCCGGCCGCGGCGGTCACGCTGTACTTCTCGCCCTTGCGCGCGGTGCGCAGCGAGGCCGCCAGGTACTCGACGCCGCCGACGCCTTCGATGGTCTTGACGGTGCCGTCCGGCTGAACCTCCGTCACGCGGGCGCTGGAGCCGGTCGGGGGCTCCAGGTTGCCGTGCAGGTCGTTGAAGGAGAGCAGCTGCACGTCGACCGTGCGCGGCTTCGGGCCGTGTCCCTGACCGGAGGCCTCGGCTGGCAGCGCGGCGGTCAGCGCGCCGACGGTGGTCAGCGCGGCGCCGGCGATCAGGATGCGGTGGGTACGTCGCTGCCGGGTGATCCGCGGCATCGTCCCCCCTCGTTGGTGAGTAGGTGCACAGTGGGGTGGGGTGGCTGAGCGGCAGCTTAGGGTCAACGCGCGTAGCGGCGACAGGCCACGTGGGTCACAGCCTGGTTGCGACTGCCTGAACGGCGCACGCGCGGCCACCCGGCCGCCGCCCCGGGGCCCTCCCGAGGCCCACCCGGACCGCCGAAGGCCACCCGGACCGCCGAAGGCCACCGTGGACCGCCGGGGAGCGACCCATGACCGCCACGGACCGCCCGGACCGCCACGGACCATCCGGACCGCCACGGACCACCCGGACGACCACCGCTGACCTGTGACGCACCGGGCGCAGGCCATACGCTCGGAGCATGACCAGCCCTCTGAGTCCCCGCCAGATCGACACCCTGGACCGCCTCACCCCCGAGCAGGTCGACGAGGTGACCGCCCTGCTGTCGGCCGCCCTGGACACGGACGGCCAGCACGCCGTGTCCGAGCAGGGCCGGCTGCACCTGAGGAGCGGCGAGCCCCGCCCCGGCATCGCCCACCTGCTGCTCACCGTGGGCGACGGCGAACTGGCCGGTTACGCCCAGCTGGACGGCTCCGAACTCGTCGAGGCGCCCGCCGCCGAACTGGTGGTGCACCCCTCGCACCGCGGCCGGGGCCACGGCCGGGCGCTGGGCAGCGCGCTGCTCGCGGCCACCGGCAAGCGCCTGCGGGTGTGGGCGCACGGCGGCCACGCCTCCGCCCGCCACCTGGCGCAGGTCCTCGGCCTCACCCTCTTCCGCGAACTCCGCCAGATGCGGCGGCCGCTGACCGGCGCGGACGCCCCCGAGCTGCCCGAGCCGGTCCTCCCGCCGGGCGTCACCGTCCGCACCTTCGTGCCCGGTCAGGACGACGCCGCCTGGCTGGCCGTCAACGCCGAGGCCTTCGCCCACCACCCCGAGCAGGGTTCGCTGACCCAGCGGGACCTGGACGACCGCAAGGCGGAGTCCTGGTTCGACCCGGAGGGGTTCTTCCTCGCGGAGAAGGACGGCGAGCTGGTCGGCTTCCACTGGACCAAGGTGCACGACGAGGAGGGCAACGGCGGGATCGGTGAGGTCTACGTGGTCGGCGTGCGCCCCGGCGCCCAGGGCGGCGGCCTCGGCAAGGCGCTCACCGTCACCGGCCTGCGCCACCTCGCGGCGCGCGGACTGCCGGCCGCGATGCTCTACGTCGACGGCGACAACAAGGCCGCCGTCACCGTCTACGAGCGCCTCGGTTTCACCACCCACGAGACGGACCTGATGTACCGCACCGAACTCTGACGCCCCGCCAGGCGGCAACGACCCCGAGGGGGCGGCGACTTGACGCCGCCCCCTCTCTTGCACCACCCTTCCACTACTCAATTAGTGAAAGGGTGTTGTCGAGTGGTCGAGTACCGCATCGACCGGCGCAGCGGCGTCGCCACCTATCTGCAGATCGTCCAGCAGACCAAGCACGCCCTGAGACTGGGCCTGCTGGAACCGGGTGACCGGCTGCCCACGGCCCGCGAGGTCGTGGCCGCCACCGCCATCAATCCGAACACCGTCCTCAAGGCCTACCGCGAGCTGGAACGCGAGGGCCTGGTGGAGGCCCGGCGCGGCCTCGGCACGTTCGTCCGGCGCTCCCTCGGCCCCGCCACCGCCGACTCGGCCCCGCTGCGGGACGACCTCGCCGCGTGGACGAAGCGGGCCAAGGAGTCCGGCCTGGAACGCGACGACGTGTCCGCGCTGTTCACCTCCGTCCTGGACGACCTCTATCCCTTTGGGGGGGACCACCGATGACCGACATCGCCATCGAGGCGGAGAGCCTGGGCAGGCGCTACAGCCGCCTACTCCCCCGCCGCCGCGTCAACTGGGCCCTGCGGGACTGCTCGTTCAGCCTCCCCGCGGGCCGCGTCTGCGCGGTCGTCGGCCCCAACGGCGCCGGCAAGTCCACGCTGCTCTCCCTGGCGGCGGGCCTGGCCCGCCCCACCGAGGGCACGATCCGGGTCCTCGGCGCGGGCCCCGGCGACGTGCGCGAGCGCCTCGCCCACGTCGCCCAGAACAAGCCGCTGCACGGCCAGCTCACGGTGATCGACACGCTGCGGCTGGGCCACGCGCTCAACCCGGCGCGCTGGGACCAGGCGACGGCCGAACGCATCGTCGCCCAGGGCGACCTGGATCCGACCGCCACCGTCCGCACCCTCTCCGGCGGCCAGCGCACCCGGGTCGCCCTGGCCCTGGCACTCGGCAAGCGGCCCGAACTCCTGCTGCTGGACGAGCCGATGGCCGACCTCGACCCGCTCGCCCGCCACCAGCTGATGGGCGAGCTGATGGCCGAGGCCGCCGAACACGGCACCACCGTGGTCATGTCCTCGCACGTCATCGCGGAGCTGGAGGGCTCCTGCGACCACCTCCTGCTGATCCGCCGCGGCCGGGTCCGCCTCCAGGGCGGCCTGGAGGACGTCCTGGCCTCCCACACCCTGGTCACCGGCCCCGCCGACGCCTCCCTGGACGGCCACACCGTGATCGAGTCCCGCACCACGGGCCGACAGGTCACCGCGCTGGTACGCCCCACGGGCCCGCTGCCCGAGGCCCACGCCGCGTCCACCCCGACCCTGGAGGAACTGGTCCTCTCCTACCTCCGGGAGCCCGCCGCATGACCCCGACGACGACCTCCCCCGCCCCGCCGCACGCCGAGGACACGGCGGCCCCGGCAGCGGCTCCGGGCGGGCTGACCTGGACCGTCTTCCGCCTCCACCGCTGGGCGCTGTGGATGTGGATCGCCTACGTCGCCGTGGCCGCGGGGCTGCTGCTGTGGGCGTGGGGACCGGCGGCGAACGACCTGGAGTCCGTGGCCGCGGGCTGCGACCTCGGCGGGCCGGCGCAGCCCCACTGCGCGAACAGCGTGTACGAGGCCCTGTCCACCTACCAGGAGTTCATGCGCCTGGGCTTCTTCGCCGTCCTCCTCGCCCCGCTGCTGGTGGGCGCCTGGGCGGCCGCCTCGCTGACCGCCCGGGAACTGGAGACCGGCACCGCCGAACTGGCCTGGACCCAGTCCGTCACCCCCGCCCGCTGGCTCACCGCCAAGCTGGCCCTCCCGGCCGTGGTCGCCGCCGCGGGCACCGCGCTGCTGCTGGGCCTGTACCGGCTCGCCCACCTGGAGGGCGCCCAGCTCTTCACCGAGATCCGGCAGTGGGCGCCGTCGTGGTGGAACGAGGACCTCTTCACCGCCATGGGCGTCGTCGTGCTGCCCCGGGTCCTGTGCGCCGTGGCCGTCGGTGTCCTGCTCGGCCTGCTGCTGAAGCGGAGCCTGGCCTCACTGGGCACCGGGCTGGTGCTGATCGGCGGCGGCGTCTTCGCCTTCGTCGTCGGCCGCCGGTTCCTCTGGCCGACCGAGATCCGCTACGGCCGGGACACCCCCTCCGGCTCCCCCTACGCGAGCACCGACCCGGGCGAGTGGCAGATGTCCACCGGGGCGGTGACGGACTCCGGCGAGCTGGCCGAACGGTCCGGCGAGCTGGCCGGGTACGGCTGCATGGAAGCGGGCTACCAGGACGGCGGCGACGCCTTCGACTCCGACGCGTACTACGCCTGCCTCGAGGACAGGGGCTTCACCGACGTCTGGATCTCCTACCACCCGGAGAGCCACCGCTGGCCGCTCCAGCTGATGGAGTCCGGGATCTGGCTCGCCGTCGCCGCCCTCGCGGTGGTCCTCTCCTACCGCGTCGTCCGCCACCGTACGGCCCCCCGGGAGCGTGCCGCATGACCGCCGCCACCCTGACACCGCGCGCCCCCGCCCCCGCCTCCGCCCCGGAGAAGGCGCCCGGCGGGCTGGTCCGCACCGTGCTCCGCCTCCACCGCTGGGCCCTGTGGCTGTGGGTCGCCCACGTCGCCCTCGCCACCGGACTGCTGCTCTGGGCCTGGACGACGATGGGCGACGACACCCAGGCCCTGCTCGCCTCCTGCGAACCCGGGAACGCGCCCTACCTCCGCTGTCCCAAGGAGCTCGAGGAGGTCTGGTCGGTCTACGACACCCTGCTGCGCCTCGGGCTCTACGCCATCGTCGCCGCCCCGTTCCTGGCCGGCGCCTGGGCGTCGGCCTCGCTGACCGCCAGGGAGCTGGAGACCGGCACCGCCGAACTGGCCTGGACCCAGTCGGTGTCGCCCGCCCGCTGGCTCACCGCCAAACTGGCGGTGCCCGCCGTGGCCGTCACCGTCGGCATCGCCCTGATGCTCGCGGTGTACCGGCCCGTCGCCGCGGCGGGCGTCGAGGTCCGCGACGTCGTCTGGTACGGAGGGGCCCCGCAGTGGTGGAGCGAGGACTTCTTCACCGCGATGGGCGTCGTCGCCGTGCCCCGCGCGCTGTGCGCGGTGGCCGTCGGCGCCCTGCTCGGGTTCCTGCTCCGGCGGACGCTGGCGTCGCTCGGCACCGGGCTGCTGCTGATGACCGCGGGCACCGTCACGTTCGCGCTCGGCCGTCACCGGCTCTGGCCGTCCGAGACCCGCCTCGGCTACGCCCAGGACGAGCCGTCGCCCAGGTGGGACACCACGGCCGGCGAGTGGCCGCTGGACAGCGGCGCGGTGACCGGGTCCGGCGAGCACGTCGCCTACGACTACGACTGCCTGGACGCCGTCCTCGGCGACGACGGCCGGGCCGGCGACGCCGGTGACTTCTACGCCTGCCTCAAGGCCGACGGCTACAGCGACGTCTGGGCGAGCTACCACCCCAGGAGCCATTACTGGCCGCTCCAGCTCGTGGAGTCCGGCATCTGGCTCGCCGTCGCCGCCCTCGCGGTATTCCTGTCATACCGCGTCCTTCGCCGCCGTACGGCCTGACGCCTGGCAGCCAACTGCCCGTAACCCGGCATTAAGGCTCGCTTGGGACCCTTCCCACGTGGTGAAACCTCCCTCTTCCGATGCCGGGCCGACGCCCCCCGAGGACAACTCCTCGGGGGGCGACGGCGCGCCGTCCGGGCCCGCGACGTCGCGCACAGGCGGCGTGAGCAGGCGGAATGCTCACCTCCGGGTGCTTCCACGCGCCCGATCCGACATGCCATACGAGGACGCCACGCGGAACAATGGGTACATGAGCGAGCCCAGTGCCCAGGACCCCCGTTCCCAGGACCTCCGTTCCCAGGACCTCCGTTCCCAGGACCTCCGTTCCCAGGACCTCAGCGCCCATGACCCCGCCGCCCACGGCTCCACGGCGGCCGCGGTCGGTCTGATACCGGTCGGGCACGAACAGGAACCTCCGCGCCCGCACCTGCCCGAGGAGCAGGTCGAGAGCGGTCCGGACTTCGACGGCTACCAGGAGGTCCGCCAGGGCGACGGCCCCCTCCCCGAGGGCCGCTTCCTGGACCGGGAGCGCAGCTGGCTCGCGTTCAACGAGCGTGTCCTCGAACTCGCCGAGGACCCCAACACTCCGTTGCTGGAGCGTGCCAACTTCCTCGCGATCTTCGCCAGCAACCTGGACGAGTTCTTCATGGTCCGCGTCGCCGGCCTGAAGCGCCGCATCGCGACCGGCGTCGCCCAGCGTTCCGCCTCCGGGCTCCAGCCGCGTGAGGTGCTGGAGATGATCTGGGCCCGCTCCCGCGAGCTGATGGCCCGGCACGCCGCCTGCTTCCACGAGGACGTCGCCCCCGCCCTCGCCGAGGAGGGCATCCACGTCGTGCGCTGGGGGGAGCTGACCGAGAAGGAACAGGCGCGGCTCTTCACGCTGTTCCGCTCCAAGATCTTCCCGGTGCTCACCCCGCTCGCCGTGGACCCCGCGCACCCCTTCCCCTACATCTCCGGCCTCTCGCTCAACCTGGCCGTCGTCGTCCGCAACCCGGTCTCCGGTCACCGGCACTTCGCCCGGGTCAAGGTGCCACCGTCCCTCTCCCGCTACCTGGAGGCCTCCCCGGAGCGCTACGTCCCCATCGAGGACGTCATCGCCGCGCACCTGGAGGAGCTGTTCCCGGGCATGGAGGTGCTCCAGCACCACGCCTTCCGGCTCACCCGCAACGAGGACCTGGAGGTCGAGGAGGACGACGCCGAGAACCTCCTCAAGGCCCTCGAGAAGGAGCTGATGCGGCGCCGCTTCGGCCCGCCGGTGCGTCTGGAGGTCGAGGAGTCCATCGACCGGCACGTCCTGGACCTGCTGGTCCGCGAACTGAAGATCACCGAGGCCGAGGTCTACCCGCTGCCCGGGCCGCTGGACCTCACCGGCCTGTTCGGCATCGCCGGCCTGGACCGCCCCGACCTCAAGTACCGCAAGTACATCGCCGGCACCCACCGCGACCTGGCCGAGGTGGAGTCCGCCTCCGCGCCCGACATCTTCGCCGCCCTGCGCGAGCGGGACGTGCTGCTGCACCACCCCTACGACTCCTTCTCCACCTCCGTCCAGACCTTCCTGGAGCAGGCCGCCGCCGATCCGGACGTGCTGGCCATCAAGCAGACCCTCTACCGCACCTCCGGCGACTCGCCGATCGTCGACGCCCTCATAGACGCGGCCGAGGCCGGCAAGCAGGTCCTGGTGCTGGTGGAGATCAAGGCCCGCTTCGACGAGCAGGCCAACATCAAGTGGGCGCGCAAGCTGGAGGAGTCCGGCTGCCACGTCGTCTACGGCCTGGTCGGGCTGAAGACGCACTGCAAGCTGTCGCTGGTGGTCCGCCAGGAGGGCGACACCCTGCGCCGCTACTCGCACGTCGGCACCGGCAACTACCACCCCAAGACGGCCCGCCTCTACGAGGACCTCGGCCTGCTCACCGCGGACCCGCAGGTCGGCGCGGACCTCTCCGACCTGTTCAACCGGCTCTCCGGCTACTCCCGCCGGGAGACCTACCGCCGGCTGCTGGTCGCGCCCAAGTCGCTGCGCGACGGGCTGGTCCAGCGGATCGGCAAGGAGATCCGCCACCACCGGGCCGGCCGGCCCGCCCACGTGCGGATCAAGGTCAACTCCATGGTGGACGAGGCGGTCATCGACGCCTGCTACCGCGCCGCCCAGGCCGGGGTGCCGGTGGACATCTGGGTCCGCGGCATCTGCGCGGTGCGGCCCGGCGTCCCGGGGCTGTCGGAGAACATCCGGGTCCGGTCGGTGCTCGGCCGGTTCCTCGAACACTCGCGGATCTTCTCGTTCGCCAACGGCGGCGAGCCCGAGGTGTGGTTCGGCAGCGCCGACATGATGCACCGCAACCTCGACCGCCGCATCGAGGCGCTGGTCAGGGTCACCGACCCGACCCACCGGGCCACCCTCAACCGGTTCCTGGAGACCGGCATGTCCGACTCCACCTCGTCCTGGCACCTCGGCCCGGACGGCGAGTGGACCCGGCACTCCACGGACCCGGACGGGCGCCCGCTGCCGCATGTCCAGGAGATGCTCATCGACGCCCGGAGGCGCCGGCGTGGCCCAGCGACACCCTGACGTCCAGCACCCCGCCGGCGCCGCCCCGGCGCTCACGGCCTA
>NZ_JACADT010001250.1:0-1396 GCF_013421635.1 Streptomyces sp. UH6
GCCGACGTCGCCGAAGATCAGCGCCCCCGCCCCGGCGGCGTGTGCCACCCACGGTTCCCGGCGGCCGGGGGTCAGCGAGGCGACGGCGGCCCGGGAGCGCGGCGGGAGGGCGGGCGCCGGCTGTTCCTCCTCGGGGGGCTCGTGGCCGTGGGACACCATGGTGCGCTCGCCCTCGTAGGCCATGGAGACGGTCACCGGGGAGTGCCAGCCGGGCACCGTGCGGGACGGGGAGAGGTCGATGTGCTCGCCCTGTTCCAGGGCGTCCCAGCAGTACTCGCCGTAGTGGTCGTCGCCGAAGGAGGCGGCGAGCGAGGTGCGCAGGCCGAGGCGGGCCAGGGCGGTGGCCATGTTGGCGACGCCGCCGGGGCTGGAGCCCATGCCGCGGGCCCAGGACTCGGTGCCGCGGACGGGGGCCGTGTCGAGGCCGGTGAAGATGATGTCCAGGAACACGGTGCCGGTCAGGAACACGTCGCAGGGCGGCTCGTCCGGGGCGCGGAGGGCGGCCAGGGGATCGACCTGGGGACTGCTCCGGAGGTCTGCCGGGGCTGCCGGGGTCCGGGCGGGGGCGTCGTGCGACGTGGGCGCTGTCACGGGCGGGGCTTTCTTGCCGGTGGTGCGGTATTCAGCCAGTCTGCCCCAGCCCGTGCCTCCCTACGCGGGCACACGCCTCCCCGGACCGGAAGGGCCCGGCACGGCGGGGCCCGCACGTCAGGCGACCCCGCGGATCCGGTGGACGAGCAGGGCCCCGGCCAGGGCGAGGAGGCCGGAGACGAGGAAGAGCGAGGTGTAGCCGCCGAGGTGGGTGACCACGGGCGCGGCCACGGCGGGCGCCAGCACCTGCGGCAGCGAGTTGGCGACGTTGATCACGCCGAGGTCCTTCCCCCGGGCGGCGGCGTCCGGCAGCACCTCCGTCATCAGCGCGAAGTCCACGGAGGTGAAGACGCCGAACCCGATCCCCAGCAGCGCCGCGGCGACGATCGCGGCGGGCCAGGTCTGCCACCCGGCCAGCATCAGCGTGGCCGCCCCCATCAGCACCCCCGACCACAGGACGTACGGCTTGCGGCGGGCCGTCCGGTCGGACCGGACGCCGCTGACGACCACCGTGGCCAGCAGCAGGGCGGCGTTGACCACGGTGAGCACGAAGACGCCCTGCTCCGGGTCGGGGTGCCCGACCCGGTCGCGCAGGAAGTAGAGCAGGTAGAGCAGGACCAGCGCGTTGGACAGGTTGATCAGGAAGCGGGTCAGCCAGGCCCAGCCCAGGTCCGGGTGACGCCGCGGGTCGAACCCCAGGCCCGCCAGGAACCGCCGTGCGCTCACGGGGGCCGGCCGGGCGGCGGCGGTCGGCGGGGGTTCGCGGTGCAGCAGGAAGGGCACCACGCCCAGCAGGCTGAGCACG
>NZ_JACADT010001251.1:0-1389 GCF_013421635.1 Streptomyces sp. UH6
GCCCCGGCTTGGCTGCCGCCTGCCCCACCGCTGTGGCCTCCGCCGTCCGACGACGAAGCACCCGTCAGCGTGCGGGCGTCCTCCTCCGACTTGGCCAACCGGTCCGGCCCGGCCGCCTCGCCGGCGGCGGGAAGGGCGCTCTGCCCGGACACGTCGTCCGCGCGGGCCTCCTCCTCACGCCGCGCGGCCGCGGCGTCCTCCTGACGCTCCTCCGCGCGCTCCCTGCCGACGTCCTCGCCGGGGAGGGCCGCCGAGGTCCCCGGTGCTCCGGCGCCCGGGGACGGCCCTGCCCAGGCCGCTGTGGCCTCCTCCGCGGAATCCTGGTCGGAGACGGCGCTCCGCACGAGCTCCTGGACGGCCCGGTCCTCGGCCTGGTCCTCGTCGGTGCGCGTGGCATCGGCGGAGGCAGCCGTGGGCTCGGCGGTGTCCTCCGCCGCGTCGGCCACCACCGGGTCGTCGGAGACCGTGAGGGAGGGAGGACGGGGTTCTCCGCGTTTGCGCCGCACGAACAGCCGCGGGTCTGTCGCGGTGTCCCCACCCGACGGCGCGGTGTCGGCGTCATCGGCGCGGCCGTCGCTCGCGGGCTCGTCGGTGTCCGGTTCGGTCCCGTCCCCGACCGACTCCGCGTCGAGGCCCAGCGGCTCGTCGTCGGCGTCCTGCTGGTTCTCGGGGTCGCCCATGGTGCGGGGCGAACCGACGGCGCCGCCGGTTCGCGGGCTTCCGCCCGGCTCGGCTCCGCTCCGGTCCACCGCCGCCGGTGCGGAGGACTTCTGCCGGACGCTCTCCGCCTGCCCCGGGTCCTGGTCACCGGCCTGCCTCTCCGGCTCGGGCGTGGCCTCCTCCGTGTCCCCGTCCGCTTCCCGCTCCGCCTCCCGCTGGTCCTGCTCCTTCTGTTCCGTCTCGTGGGCCGCCGCGTCGCGGCGTTCGTCGGAGGCGTCCTGCTGCGCGTCCCGGCCGGAGGAATTCCGTTCCTCCTGACGCTCCTGCGCCCGTTCCCGCTGCCTCCCGGCGGATTCCTCACGCGCCGGGGTGGCGCCGTGCCCGTGGGACGGGGCACCGTCCGGGTCTCCGCTTCCCCGATCCCTGCCGTCGGCCTCGGCCAGGTCGCCGGGTCCCGCCCCCTCCTCGCCGTCCCGCTCACGGGCGGCGTCCGCCTGCGCGTCCGTCTTCTGCCGCTCCTTCGAGGCGTGCTCCCGCTCCTCCTCGATGTCCTCCGCGCCGCCGGGCACGGCCGACGGAGCCGCCGCGGCCCGGGCCGGCAGCGGCCCCGCGTCCTCCGTCTCCTCCACGGCCTCCAGCAGCCGATCGAGGACGGGAGTGGTCAGCCGAGCCTCCAGCCGGTCGAACACGACGTCCTGCACCTGTGGCGACATGCGCGCCAACTGAAGC
>NZ_JACADT010001252.1:0-1389 GCF_013421635.1 Streptomyces sp. UH6
CCGGCGGGGGCGGTGACCAGCACGTCACGGCTCGCGGCGGGCGGGTTCAGCGGGTCTACGACGGTCAGCCGGATCTGCATCGCCGTCAGCGATCCCTTCCGCTCGGGCGCCCGTGGCAGCGGTCGATGCGCCTCACGGTCCCCCACCGCGCCATCCCCACCGCACACACACGAGCGCGTCGGCCTGTAGCTGTAGCAGGGTGCATCCTCGCACCCGACACCCGGGGCGCGCCCCTCGGCCGCCCTCAAGTGATCTTGATTGGTCACCTCTGCCCGGGAAAGTGGCCCATTCGACTCCCCTTTGTGACCGATACCGCTCCTCGACGGAAACCATGCGACCGGGTTGCACGTCTTTTCTTCGGGGACCCGTCCCGGGCCGGTCGTGGCCCTGCCGGGGGCGGCCACCGCGGAGCACCCGCGGCCCCCCGTCACGGGCCGTGTCCGGACCGAGACGATTCCGGGCCGACCGACGACCGCCGCCACCGGCCCTCACGGCACTACAGTGGGCGGGACCGGCCGTGAGCGCCGGTGCGAGTGATCACGACCAGCAGGGAGCGCATGACGTGCGGCCGGTAGGCAGCAAGTACCTGCTCGAGGAGCCGATCGGACGCGGCGCCACGGGCACCGTCTGGCGTGCGCGCCAGCGGGAGACCGCGGGGGCCGAGGCCGCCGTCGCCGGGCAGCCCGGTGAGACCGTCGCCATCAAGGTCCTCAAGGAGGAGCTGGCGAACGACCCGGACGTGGTGATGCGGTTCCTCCGCGAGCGCTCCGTCCTGCTCCGGCTCACCCACGACAACATCGTCCGGGTCCGCGACCTGGTCGTCGAGGGCGACCTGCTCGCCCTGGTGATGGACCTGATCGAGGGCCCCGACCTGCACCGCTACCTGCGGGAGAACGGTCCCTTCAGCCCGGTCGCCGCCTCGCTGCTCACCGCGCAGATCGCCGACGCGCTGGCCGCCAGCCACGCCGACGGCGTGGTGCACCGCGACCTCAAGCCCGCCAACGTCCTGCTGCGGCAGACCGGCGGCGAGCTGCACCCGATGCTCACCGACTTCGGCATCGCCCGCCTCGCCGACTCCCCGGGCCTGACCCGCACCAGCGAGTTCGTCGGCACGCCGTCCTACGTGGCCCCGGAGTCCGCCGAGGGCCGCCCGCAGACCTCCGCCGTGGACATCTACGGCGCCGGCATCCTGCTCTACGAGCTGGTCACCGGCCGCCCGCCGTTCGGCGGCGGCAGCGCGCTGGAGGTGCTCCAGCAGCACCTGAACGCCGAGCCGCGCCGCCCCTCCACGCTGCCCGAGCCGCTGTGGACGGTCATCGAGCGCTGCCTGCGCAAGAACCCCGACGAGCGCCCCAGCGCCGTCAGCCTGGCCCGCGCGCTGCGCGTGGT
>NZ_JACADT010001253.1:0-1389 GCF_013421635.1 Streptomyces sp. UH6
CCCGCCCTGACCCTGCGGGACTGGACCGACGGCAAGGACCCCTACGCCGTCGCCGCCCAGGGCCTCGACGGCGGCGGCCGGTTCGGTGTGAGCGACAACACCTGGGCCCTCCACCTCCTCGGCCTGGGCCGCGCCCTCCCCGCCGGCTCCTACGTCGCCCTCAGCGAAGGGCTGCCGATGCTGCGCGCCGTCAAGGACGCCGTCGAACTGGAGCGCATGGCCGCCGCCGGAGCCGCCGCGGACGCCGCGTTCGCCGGGATCCGCACGGTCCGGTTCGCGGGCCGCCGCGAGGACGAGGTCGCCGCGGACCTCGCCGGCCTGCTGCGCCGCTTCGGCCACGAACAGGTCGACTTCACCGTCGTCGGCTCCGGCCCGAACGGCGCCGACCCGCACCACGAGGCCGGGCAGCGGGTCATCGAGGAGGGCGACATGGTCGTCCTCGACTTCGGCGGCCTGATGCACGGCTACGGCTCCGACATCTCCCGCACCGTCCACGTCGGCGAGCCGACCGACGAGGAGCGCCGCGTCCACGACATCGTGCGCGAGGCCCAGGAGGCCGGGTTCCGCGCCGTCCGGCCCGGCGCCACCTGCCAGGACGTCGACCGGGCCGCCCGCGCCGTGATCACCGAGGCCGGGTACGGCGAGCGCTTCATCCACCGCACCGGCCACGGCATCGGCGTCACCACCCACGAACCGCCCTACATGGTCGAGGGCGAGCTGCGACCGCTGGTGCCGGGAATGTGCTTCTCCGTCGAGCCCGGCATCTACCTCCCCGGCCGCTTCGGCGTCCGCATCGAGGACATCGTGACGGTGACCGAGGGTGGGGGACGGCGCCTCAACGACGCGCCTCGTGAGATCGTGACGGTCGGCTGACCCGTGCGACACGGATCGGTCGACCGCATCCCGAACCCCCTCCGGCACGAACAAAACGGCACCACCACCATGAATCAGGCACCGAAACCGCCTTCCACCGACGAGCTGCGCGAGCTGGTCCGCACCCTCCTTCCGTCCGAGTCCGGGTCCGGCTCGGGCTCCGCGTCCGGGGGCGGGCCCCCGGGCGAGCCGGACGTCCGGCCCGTGGTGGACGAGAAGACCCCCGAGCCGGAGCGCGCCCACAGCACCTGGTGGGTCGGTGACCGGCACGTGCTGCGGCTCGCCCACGACCGTGAGCAGTCGGCGCGCCGCCTGCGCGAGCTGCGGCTGCGCGACCTGGTCAGGCCGCACGTGGGGGTGCCGGTGCCGGTCAGCCGGGGGCACGGGGAATGGAGCCCCGGGCTCGTCTACACGCTGGACACCCGGATCCCGGGCGGTGCCGGGGCCCGGCACAAGGTGACCGCGCTGGGTGAGGCGGACCTCGCCGGTCTGCTCACCGGGCTGCACGCGGTGCCG
>NZ_JACADT010001254.1:0-1388 GCF_013421635.1 Streptomyces sp. UH6
GCGTGAGCGAGGGACCCGTCAGCGGGTCGCGCCCTCGGGCCACAGGACGGTGACGGGGACGCGGACGCCCAGCGCGTAGGTGACCGTGTCGGCGGTGCCGCCGTGGCCGCGGGCGGGGAGTCCGTCCCAGACGGCGAGCAGTTCGTCGCTCAGCCCGACCAGGATCTCGCCCGCCGCCTGACGGGCCTGGGGCGTCATCGAGGGCATCCCCGTCGGGTGCACGGCACGCGCGTGCTTGAGCAGGTCGTCGTAGTCGCCCAGGTGCTCCGAGGGCAGGGTGGCGCGGAAGTCGGCGGCGGGGACGACGATCTCCAGGGCCGCGCCCGCGTCGAGGGCGAGCCTGGCCAGAGCGCTCTCCGGCCCGTCGCCGGCGCAGGTGACCACGGTCAGGGTCCGCGGGTCGTGACGCCGCAGTCGTCCGGCGAGCGCCTCCTGGACCTGGGAGACGATCTGGTGGCTCAGGCCGCGGTGCCCGGTGATACCCACGCGCATGGGGCGATTCCTCTACACGAACGAAAGGGGAACGTGATGTCGAACGCCCGCACCATAGCGCCGAGTCGGCGAGCGGGAGCCCCGGTGTCCGGGAATCGCCGGGGGACACCGCGCGGTACCGGACCGGCTCCGCGGCCCGGTCGCCCCCGCCGGAGGGCCTCACCCCGGTGACCCACAGCGCCTTCCGCCGACCGCCGGACGTCCACCGCCGGACGCCCGGTTCCGGGCCCCGGGATTGACACCGCGCGCCAGGCGGTCGAGTCTGCCGGTCGGCAACGGAGCCACCGGACAGAGGGGTTGGGGAACGATGGGGAAGAGCCGCCGAAGAGCACTCTCGGGACTGGCCGCGCTGGGCGCGGCGGCGCTGATGGTCGGCGGGGGAGCGGCGCCCAGCCCGGCGACGCCCGCCGAACGCTACGTCGCGCTGGGGGACTCGTACACCTCGGCCCCCGGCGTCCCCCGGCAGATCGACGCCGACTGCGCGCGCTCCGACCGCAACTACCCGTCGCTCACGGCGCGGTCGATCGGTGCCGCCTCGTTCAGGGACGTGAGCTGCGGTGGCGCGACCACCGCCGAGATGTGGCGGTCCCAGCGCAGCAATCCGTCGCAGCTGACCGCGGTGACCAAGGACACGACGCTGGTCACCGTGCAGATCGGCGGCAACGACATCGGCTTCGGCGAGATCATGTCCACCTGCGGCAGCCTCGGCGCCACCGACCCGGGCGGCGCGCCCTGCACGGCCCACTACACGGCCGGCGGCACCGACGTGCTGGCGGACCGTATAGCCGGGGCCGCGCCGCTGGTGGAGAAGGTCCTGGACGCCGTCCACGCCCGCTCGCCGCGGGCCCGGGTGTACGTGCTGGGCTACCCGCCGATCCTGCCGGAGAGCGGCCCCG
>NZ_JACADT010001255.1:0-1387 GCF_013421635.1 Streptomyces sp. UH6
CGGCCCTTCCGCGTACGGTGCCGGGACGGCGCCTGGCACCAGGTCGTCCTGCGCGGCGGGCGGCTGGAGGGCCCGCACACCGACGAGGAGCGGCGGCGGGAGCAGGCCATGCGGGTGTTCGGCGGCCCGGTCTCGGGCTGCTTCGCGGTCGAGCAGGCCTGGAGGTCGGGCGAGGGACGGCTCCCGAAGGCCCTGCGGGCCCAGCGGCAGGAGCTGTTCCAGCGCGTGGAACACGGCGACACGGCGGGCGTCGTGGCCCTGCTGGACGCCGGGCACGATCCCCTGGTCCGCGACGCCCGGGGGCGCGGGCTGCTGCACGTGGTGCACCTGCTCGACCACGAGGTCCTGCTGCCCCGGTTGCTGGAGGCGGGGCTGGACCTGGAGAGCAGGGACAGGAAGGGGCGCACCCCGCTCCACTCCGTGGTCGAGGACGGCGGTTCACCGGCGGTGGTCGCGGCGCTGCTCGGCGCGGGCGCCCGGACCGACGTCGTCTGCCGCATCGACGCCTACGACGAGACGGAGCTCTCCCTCGCGCAGACCGTCCGGCGCTACCGGCGGACCGACCTCGCCTTCCTCGCCCGGCGCGTCCAGGCCGAGCACCCGGGCATCGGGGACGAGTGGTGGGACGAGTACGTCGACCGCCCGGACGAGCAGCACTACTTCGACCACCTCGAGGTGCCGCCCGACGACGGCTGCCCGGAGCCGCCCGAGGACGGCTACGAGGGAGAACTGCCCGAGCACGGACGCACGGGGGAGCCGCCGGAGGACGCGTACCCGGGCGGCCCGGCCGGGACCGCGTACCTGCGCGAGCCGCCGGAGGACGACGAGGACATGGACGCACCACCAAAGGACATGGACGCACCACCGAAGGACCGGAACCCGTGACCCTCAGCCCGCTGGACGCCGCGGACGAGCTCAACGCCCGTCTGCGTGCCCACCGCACCGAACCCGCGGCCGACCCCCGTCTGGAGGCACTGGGCCTCGCCGTGACGGCCAACCAGCCGGTGCTGCTCTGGGGCGAGCCCGGCATCGGGAAGTCGGCCGGCATGGAACAGCTCGCGGCAGGGCTCGGCTGCCCGCTGGAGACCGTCGTCGCCAGCGTCCACGAGCCCTCCGACTTCGCCGGCCTGCCGATCGTCGGCGACGACCCGGCCACCACCGGCGTGCCGATGGCCCCGCCGGACTGGGCGGTACGGCTCGCCCGCGCCGGACGCGGCCTGCTCTTCCTCGACGAGCTCTCCTCCGCCCCGCCCGCCGTGCAGGCCGCCCTGCTGCGGGTGGTGCTGGAACGCCGGGTGGGCAGCCTGGTCCTGCCCGAGCCGGTCCGGATCGTCGCCGCGGCCAACCCGCCCTCCAGCGCGGCCGACGGCTGGCACCTCAGCCCGCC
>NZ_JACADT010001256.1:0-1385 GCF_013421635.1 Streptomyces sp. UH6
GCACCCAGCCGTGCGCGTGCAGCACCCGGAGCGCCATCAGCAGGTCGGCGGCGACCTCGGCGGCCCGGTACGGCGTCAGCGGCCGCTCGGCCAGCAGGTCCCCGAGGGTGCGCCCGGGCACCGCCTCGGTGACCACCCAGAGGGAGCCGCCGTCGGCGAACACGTCGTAGACCTGGTCCAGGCGCGGGTGGTCGGGGACGCGGGCCGCCTCCCGGGCGGCCTCCAGCGCCCGACGCACCGCGGGCTCGGCCGGCTCGCCGCCACGGTCGCGGCCGTACCCGGTGGCCGCGCTGAAGCCCTCGGGCAGGCCGTCGGCGTCGAGCACCTCGGCCTCGACGACCTCGGGCAGCGGGATCTGCCGGACCCGCACCTCCTGCCCGCTGTACGTGTCGAACGCGAGGCTCTCGGCGAGGTCGTAGCGGTCCTCGCCGGAGGGATGCACGGGCAGGCGATAGCGATCGGCGAGTATCCGTCCCGCGTAGTCGTCCACCACACCCTCCCCGCTCCGCCCGGCCGGTCAAATCCGTTCGGTGTGCGCCGCGTTCCGGCTGTTCTTCCGTATCCGTACGGTCCGCGCGGGTTCACGATACGTGCCGTGGCCGACACTCGCCGCTCGGATGCGACATCCTGCCACCGCGCGTCGCGGGCGGGTCAGGACTTCGGCCGGAACGTGGTGCTGAGGGCGGCCCAGGTGTCCTCACGGCGGTCGCCGCTCCAGTCCGCGGCCGGCGCCGTGTACATCAGGGCGTAGCCCTGGGTGGGGCTCACCACGAAGCCGCGGTCGACGGTGCGGTACTTGGTGCCGCCGTCGACGTAGGTGAACTCCCAGTCGGCCGCCTCCCAGCCGCGGAAGTCCACCGCCTCTATGCGGATCCGCTTGTACTGGGGGCGGGTCATGGTCCGCTCCAGCTGCTTCCAGTCGGCGACCGCGTCGTCCTTGGGCGTGGAGGTCCAGCCGACCAGCAGCCGCTGGTCACCGGGGCCGGTGAAGCGGTCGCCGGCCCTGTCGGTGGAGCGGTAACGCCAGCCGGAGGGCAGGCCGATGGTGTAGCCCTGCTCGGACCGGAAGGTGGTGGTGTCGAGGGTGCCGGAGTCCTGCCCGTCGCCGTCGCCCTTGCCGCCGCCCTTGCCCGCGTCCTCGCCGGCGTCCTCGCCCTTGCCCTCGCCCTTGTCGTCCGCGCTCCCGTCACCGGTGGAGGCGGAGGGGGAGGCGCCGTCGTCGGGCTCGCCGGAGGCGTCCGGCTTCCCGGGGCGGGGCTCACCGCTCGCCGCCGTGCCGCCCGAGCCGGCCGAGTCGTCCGAGTCGCCGCCCAGCGTGTTCAGCAGCACGCCGACCAGCACGGCGAGGGCCGCGATCACCACGAGGGCCACCAGGACGGACTGCC
>NZ_JACADT010001257.1:0-1384 GCF_013421635.1 Streptomyces sp. UH6
CCGACGGGCGGTCGGCGCCGGTCACCATCGACCAGCTGGGCGGCGACCTCAAGGCCGTCGTCGACGCCGCCGCTCCGGCCGGTCCGCTGGTGCTGGCCGGGCACTCGATGGGCGGGATGACGGTGATGGCGCTGGCCGACCGGTTCCCCGAACTGGTCCGCGAGCGGGTCGCCGGGGTCGTCCTGGTGGGCACCTCCTCCGGCGGGCTCGGCGAGGTCCACTTCGGGCTGCCGGTCGCCGGGGTGAACGCGGTGCGGCGTTTCCTGCCGGGTGTGCTGAGGGCGCTGGGGCAGCGTGCGGAGCTGGTGGAGAAGGGGCGGCGGGCCACCGCGGACCTGTTCGCCGGGATCATCAGCCGCTACTCGTTCGCCTCCGCCGAGGTCGACCCGGTGGTCACCCGGTTCGCCGAGCGGATGATCGAGTCCACGCCGATCGACGTGGTCGCCGACTTCTACCCGGCCTTCGACGAGCACGACAAGACGGCGGCGCTGGCCCGTTTCCGCGGGCTGCCGGTCCTGATCGTCGCCGGGGAGGGTGATCTTGTCACCCCGGTCGGCCACAGCGAGACGATGGCCCGGGAACTGCCGGAGGCGGAGCTGGTGCGGGTGCCGGACGCCGGGCACCTGGTGATGCTGGAGCACCCCGAGGTGGTGAACGCCCGGCTCGCCGAACTCCTCACCCGCGTGGGAGCGCTGCCCGGGGCGGCTACCGTGTCGTCCCATGGAAGCACCCGCGGCACCGCACAACCCCAGCGCACAGAACCCCGGCGAACAGAACCCCGGCGGCCCCGGTGACCCGGCCGGCGGCCGGCGGACGCTGGAGCTGACCGTCCACTCCGCGCAGGAGATGCTGGACCTCGGCCGTCGTCTGGCCGGGCTCCTGCGCGCCGGCGACCTGCTGATGCTCACCGGTGAGCTCGGCGCCGGCAAGACCACGCTGACCCGAGGCCTCGGCGAGGGGCTGAACGTCCGCGGCGCGGTCACCTCACCGACGTTCGTGATCGCCCGGGTCCACCCCTCCCTCGGCGACGGCCCGCCGCTGGTCCACGTCGACGCCTACCGGCTGGGCGGCGGGCTGGACGAGATGGAGGACCTCGACCTGGACGTCTCGCTGCCGGACTCGGTGGTCGTCGTCGAGTGGGGCGAGGGCAAGGTCGAGGAACTCACCGAGGACCGGCTGCAGATCCTGATCTCCCGGGCCACCGGGGACACGGACGACGACGTCCGGCGGCTGACCGTCACCGGTCTGGGCGACCGGTGGGCCCGGGCCGACCTCGACGCCCTCAAGGGCTGAGCGGGCCGCGAACGACCGGCCTGAGCGCCGCCGCGCCGGGGCGGAGCCGAACCGACACGAACCGGACCGGCGCGGAGCCGGACCGGCACGG
>NZ_JACADT010001258.1:0-1373 GCF_013421635.1 Streptomyces sp. UH6
GCCCCATCGCGGCGACCATCGCGCCGCCGAGGGCCGCCCCGCCCAGCGAGGCCCCGTGCATCGCCATGCGGTAGACGGCGAAGGCCCGGGCGGCCTCGCCGGGAGCGACCGAGGAGAGCAGCATGCCCTCCGAGGCGGGGCCGAAGAACGCCTGCGCGGCGCCGCCGAGACCGGCCAGCAGCATCATCTGCCACAGTCGCGCCTCCCCGGCGAGGACCAGGGCGGCGAAGGCGGCCTGGGAGAGGCAGTTGACGGTGTTCGCCACCACCATGACCCGGTGCCGGGGGAGCCGGTCGGCGATCGCACCGCCGATGAGCAGGAACAGCACCAGCGGCAGGGTGCGGGAGGCGACCACCAGGCCCACGTCGCCGCCCGTGCCGCCGGACTCCAGCACGGCGAAGGCCGAGGCGATGGTGGCGCCCGCGCCGCCCAGGTTGGTGACGCAGGCGGCTGCGGTGAGCAGGGTGTAGTTGCGGCGGCCGCCGGTGCGCGGCGACAGTGCGGGAGGGGTGGTCACCCCCGCACTATCGCCGCCGACCGGCGCCGCTGCCAAACCCGTTTCCGGTCGCCGGGCGTCAGCCGGTGGGCGTGCCCTCCAGCCGGACCGTGTCGAGGATCTTCATGATGGTGTCCTCCGACAGTTCGTCGTCGACGCCGGAGGCCCCGTAGAGGCTCCACGCGACGAAGTCGCCGTTGGAGTTCTTGAAGCCGAAGGTCACGGCCTTGCCGTCGGTGGCGCACTTGCCCTTGGCCGGGGTGTTCTCCGAACGGGCCCAGGCGAGGCTGCCCTCGACGCCGGAGGCGGTGGTGTAGGGCTCCGCCTTCTCGTCGGCCTTGATGCTCTTCTTGTCGGGCTGCGTGTAACCGCCGAAGACCCAGATGGGGGAGTGGTTGAGCGCCACCTCGTCGGTGTCCTTCGCCCCGTTGGCGCCCTTGGTGCCGACCGCGGCCAGGGCGGTCTCGTCTTCGCGGCCGTCCTTGTCGTCGTCCGAGACGCACCACTTCGACTTGTAGTACGCCGGCGCCGACATGACGATCAGCGGCTTGCCGATCTCGCCGCCGTCCTCCTCGAACCCGATGAAGGTGTCCGGGCTCTCCACCTCCCAGTCCGCCGGGACGTCGAAGGCGGTGCCCCACTTGGGGTTCACCACGACCTTCCAGCCCGGGACGGTCGGCTTCAGCTCCTCACCGCCGCGGGGGTTCTCGCCCGTGGCGGCGCTCTCCTTCGGGGAGGCGGACTTCGAGGCGGACGCGGACGGCTTGGCGTCACCGCCGGCCACGGCCTTCCCGTCGTCGTCGCCGAGCACCAGGAAGCCGGTCACCGCGGCGGTCAGCACCACGGCCGAGGCCGCGACGACCGCGACCAGCTTGGT
>NZ_JACADT010001259.1:0-1373 GCF_013421635.1 Streptomyces sp. UH6
GCCCGCGGTGGGCCCGGGTGCCGCCCGGCTCCGTGGCTTCCGTGGCGCGTCAGACGGTGGAGCGGGCGCCGGGCAGGTACTCGCCGAACCGGAACTCCGTGTACCGGTGGGTGAGGCCGACCCCGTTGCCGCTGATCGTCGACGAGCCGCTGGTGAGCGGGCCGGACGCCGATCCCTTGGCGGTCCACACCACGCCGTACGCGTTCTCGGCGGGGGCGCCCACGACCGTCTCCGCCCGGCCGTCCTTGTTCAGGTCGGTCAGGTGGACGGACTGTCCGAACATGTCGCCCGCCTCGCCGGTGCCGGGCACGCCGCTGGTGTCCTGGGTGAAGGACTTCGCCCCGGTCGCGGTCAGTCCGGCGGCCGATCCACGCAGCAGGGTCGTGGAGCCCGCGTAGGAGAGGGAGCCGAGGGCTTCGCCCGGGGTGCCGACCAGGACGTCGGCGTAGGTGTCGCCGTCGACGTCGCCGACGCCGATCGAGGAGCCGAACAGGTCGCCGTCCTCGGCGGCGCCCGGGACCCCGGCGGTGTCCTGGTGGAAGACCTGGGGCTTCTGGTCGGGGGTGATGCCCTGCGGGCCGCCGTAGAGGACCTGGATCTCGCCGCCGCGGTGGGCGGGGGTGTCGCCGAGGGTCAGCGAGGCGTCGTAGGGGATGCCGGTGACCAGGTCGCCGTACCCGTCGCCGTTCACGTCGCCGATCCGGCCGGAGAGGCCGTCGGCGAAGGGCAGTTCGGTGTAGGAGCCGTGGCGGTTCTCCAGGTGGACCGGGCCGCTGACGTCTCCGTCGGTCGGGCCCGGCAGCCAGAAGCGTTCGGCCTTCCCGTCGCCGTTCACGTCGCCCATGACGACGCCCCGGTTGGTCCCGAGGTGGTTCACGAACGCCCGGGACGCCGGGGTCCCGGAGCGGGTGAAGGGGCCGGTGTAGGTGGTGGCGCCGCAGTGGCCGGTGACGCCGAGGTCGGGGGCGCCGTCGCCGGTGACGTCTCCCACCGCCACCCCGGCGGCGAAGTAGCAGCCCTCGTCCAGGCCGGTCGGGGTGGGGACGGTGGCGCCGCCCTTGAGGCCCGAGGATCCGCCCCAGACGATGGTGAGCGATCCGGTGCCCCACATGGTGCCCGCCGACTCGCTCGGGGTGCCGACGAGCAGGTCGGCGTAGCCGTCGCGGTCGAGGTCGGCGGAGGTGACGGCCGAGCCGAAGTGGTCCCACTCCTCCGGCGTGCCGGGTATGCCGGTGGTGGCCTGCGTGATGACGACGCGCCGGGACGCGGAGACGCCGCTCGCGGAGCCGTAGAACACCACGACCGCGCCCGCCGCGTCGACGGTGCCGCTGGCGGCGCCGGGCGCGCCGACGGCCAGGTCGCGGTAGCCGTCG
>NZ_JACADT010000126.1:0-9350 GCF_013421635.1 Streptomyces sp. UH6
CGATCCGTGGCCGTGCCCGTGACCCGCGGCGGGGACGTGCGTCACGCGCACACGACACGCGCGACGCGGTGACCGGCCGGAAAGGGTTCCGTAAAGGGCCGCGCACAGAAGGCGCCCCACCCCGTGCGAAGGCGGCCGCGATGCCACCGTTCACCCCATTCGCCCCCACCTCTCCTGCGGGTTTCGACCGACCCCGGCTCGCCAGCCCCCTCCCGGCGTACCGCTCGGTACGGTAGTTTCACGCGCTGGGGGTAACGGATCACAGCGCGTCACCGGCGCGTGACCAGGGCACGGAAGCGGGGATCGGCCTTGCGTGAGTACTACAACCCGCCGCTGGCGGGACCACCGCCGGTCGGCGGCCTGGCCGACAGCGTCTTCCAGCGCGCCCGCACCGAACCCGACCGGGTGGTGCTCGCCCGCAAGGACCGCGCGGGGCGGTGGCAGGACGTCACCGCGGCCGAGTTCCGCGACCAGGTGCTCGCCCTCGCCAAGGGACTGCTCGCGGAGGGCGTCCGGTTCGGGGACCGGGTGGCCGTCATGGCGCGCACCCGCTACGAGTGGACGCTGTTCGACTTCGCGCTGTGGACCGTGGGCGCCCAGGTGGTGCCCGTCTACCCGACCTCCTCGGCCGAGCAGGTCGCCTGGATGTTCGCCGACGCCGAGGTCACCGCCGCCGTCGTCGAGCACGAGGACCACGCGATGACGGTGGCCACCATCATCGACCGGGCGCCCGGGCTGCGCCGCCTGTGGCAGATGGACGCCGGCGCCGTGGAGGAGATATCCGCGGCCGGAGCCCACCTCGAGGACGAGGTGGCCCACCGGCACCGCAACGCCGTCACCCCGGAGACCGTGGCGACGGTGATCTACACCTCGGGCACCACCGGCCGCCCCAAGGGCTGCGTCCTCACCCACGGCAACTTCATGTTCGAGTCCGACACCATGGTCGGCCGCTGGGAACCGGTCTTCCACTCCAAGCCCGGCGACGAGGCGTCCACGCTCCTCTTCCTCCCGCTGGCCCACGTCTTCGGCCGGATGGTGGAGGTCGCCAGCATCCGCCACGGCGTGCGGATGGGCCATCAGCCCGAACTCAACGCCGCCGTCCTGATGGCCGACTTCGCCTCCTTCCAGCCCTCCTTCGTGCTGGCGGTGCCCTACATCTTCGAGAAGGTCTTCCACGCCGCACGCCGCAAGGCGGAGCGGTTCGGCAAGGCCGCCGCCTTCGACCGGGCCGTCGAGGTCGCCGTGCGGTACGCGGAGGCCGTGGAGGAACGGGAATGGGGCGCCGGCCCCGGTCCCTCGGCCGCCCTGCGGATGCAGCATCAGCTCTTCGACAAGCTGGTGTACCACAAGGTGCGCCAGGCGCTCGGCGGACGGGTCAGGCACGCCATGTCGGGCGGCTCGGCGATGGACCGCCGGCTGGGCCTCTTCTACGCCGGCGCCGGCGTGCGCGTCTTCCAGGGGTACGGCCTGACCGAGACCACCGCCGCGGCCACCGCCAATCCGCCCGGCCGCGTCCGGTACGGCAGCGTCGGGCCGCCGATCCCCGGCGTCACCGTGCACATCGCGGAAGACGGCGAGATCTGGCTGGCCGGCGACGGTATCTTCCACGGCTACCTCAACGACCCCCGGGCCACCGAGGAGGTGCTGCGAAGCGGCTGGCTGGCCACCGGCGACATAGGGCGGCTCGACGAGGACGGCTATCTGCACATCACCGGCCGCAAGAAGGAGGTCCTGGTGACCTCCGGCGGCAAGACGGTCTCCCCGGTGATGCTGGAGGACCGGGTCCGCGACCACCCACTGGTCGCCCAGTGCCTGGTCGTGGGTGACGACCGCCCGTACATCGCGGCGCTGATGACCCTCGACCAGGAGGCCGTCGAGCACTGGCTCCAGATGCGCGGCAAGCCGACACCCACCGCCTCCGAACTGGTTCGCGATCCGGCCCTGGAGATGGAGGTGCGGCGCGCCGTCCAGGCCGCCAACAGCCTGGTCTCGCAGGCCGAGTCGATCCGCACCTTCCGAATCCTGGCGCAGCCGTTCACCGAGGAGCAGGGGCTGCTGACGCCCTCTCTGAAACTCAAGCGCAAGGCCATCGAGAAGGCGTACCAGGCGGAGGTCGAGGCCCTCTACCGGAGCTGACGGTGCGAAGGGCGGCAACCGCCCGCGCAGGGGGGCCGCCGATCCGTGTGCCGTTCCCGGAATGCGTCCTGCCCGCCGATGGTTGAGGATGGGAGCCAATGTCCGTCCAACGAAGGATCGAGAGCGCGTGAGCAGCAAGGTCCCCCCGATCGTCCTCAACAACGGCGTGGAGATGCCCCAGCTGGGCTTCGGTGTCTGGCAGGTCCCGGACGACGAAGCGGAGCGCGCGGTGGCGACCGCCCTCGAGGCCGGTTACCGCAGCATCGACACGGCGGCCATCTACGGCAACGAGGAGGGCACCGGCAAGGCCGTCGCCGCCTCCGGCCTCCCGCGCGAGGAAATCTTCGTCACCACCAAGCTCTGGAACAGCGACCAGGGCTACGACTCCACCCTGCGGGCCTTCGACACCTCGCTGGGCAAGCTCGGCCTGGACTACGTCGACCTGTACCTCATCCACTGGCCCCGGCCCCAGCGGGGCGCCTTCGTCGAGACGTACAAGGCGTTCGAGAAGCTGCTCTCCGACGGCGTGGTCCGGGCCATCGGCGTGTCCAACTTCCTTCCGGAGCACCTGCGGACGCTGCTGGACGCCACCTCGGTGATCCCCGCCGTCAACCAGATCGAGCTCCACCCCCACCTCCAGCAGACCGAGGCCCGCGAGTTCCACGCCGAGCAGGGCATCGCCACCGAGGCGTGGTCGCCGCTCGGCTCCGGCAAGGGGCTCCTGGAGGTCCCGGCGATCGCCGCCATCGCGCAGAAGCACGGGCGGACGCCCGCCCAGGTGGTGCTGCGCTGGCACCTCCAGACCGGCAACATCGTGATCCCGAAGTCGGTCACTCCCTCCCGGATCAAGGAGAACATCGAGGTCTTCGACTTCTCCCTGGACGACGAGGACCTGGCCGCGATCCGCGCCCTCGACGAGGGCCGGCGCCTCGGCCCCGACCCCGCGACCGCCGACTTCGGCTGACGCCGCGCCGCCCGGGGCCGCCCGCCGGCCCCGGGCCCGCACCGACTGCTTCGCCCGACCGCTTCCCCCATTGCCTTGCCCGACTGCTTCCCCCGACGGACCCGCGCGGCCCCGACGGCCCGGAGAAAGAGGGTTCCGCAGCAGTGAGTACCAGCAAACAGAACCGTGCGGCGGTCCTCGGCACGGCCTTCCTGAGCGTCGCGCTGATTCCCGCGGGCATCGCCGGCGCCGCCTTCGACCCGAACTCCTCCGACGTGGCCCCCGCCCGTCCCGGCCCGCCCGCCGAGGACGTCAGGGTCGTCGACGTGCCGGTCACCGCGTGGACCGTGCGGGAGCGACTGAGGTCCTGCCGGCCCGTCTCCCGCGGCGCGTACGCCACCGACGAGGGCCGCCGGCCCACCGTGCCGGTGTGCGGGCAGGGCGACGTCGTCCACTGGACGGCGGACCTCGACATCGACTGCGACGGCCTGCGCACCCGGCGGTGCAACGAGGAGACCGACCCGTACTTCCGGCCCGAGACGGCCTTCCACCAGGCCGACGGCATACCGCTGCGCGCCGACCGGCTGCCGTACGTCGTGGTGCCGGCGCCCGGCGAGAAGTGGGACCACGCCGCCGAGGGGGTGGGCGCCGGGGACCCGGTGGTCCTGCTCCACGGGGACCGGATCGCCTACGCCGTGGTCGGCGACGTCGGCCCCGCGGACATCATCGGCGAGGCCTCCTACGCCGCGGCCGAGGCGCTCGGCCTCGACCCCCACCCGGTCGGCGGCGGGGCGCGGTCCGGCGTCACCTACCTGGTCTTCAAGGACGCCCCGGCCCGGCCCCTGGGCAGCCGGCGGGCGGCGGTGGAGCAGGGCGAGCGGCTGCTCCGCTCCTTCGTCAACCCGTAGGGTCCGTCTGATCCGGGGGTTCTCGCAGATCAGATGCATTTTGCTCCCCCCGGTGAAGCGGCCCGTGCCGTCCGCTCAGGGCGCCGGTTCCGTGTACTGGAACGTCACCTGCACCCGTGCCGGTCTCCGCAGCTCCTCGGCACCCGAAGGCGCGCGCTCGACGAGGATCATTCCGTCCGGCGTCGTGCCGTACCAGACCGGTGCCCGTAGGCCTTCCCCGCACAGCCCTCGCGGCAGTTCCGTGGTCCCGGGTTCCATGGCGTACTTGACGACGTCCCGCTCGGCGAAGAGCGCATCCCTGTCGGGCACCAGTCCGGCCCGCACGAGGTAGTCCGGCACCTGGTCACTGACGAAGGAGACGACTGCCTTCCCGTCGTGGGTGTGGTACCGGACGTCGGTGGCGTCCTGCGGCAACGTCGCACCGCCCGCCTCGACCGCTGCCGGCAGAGCCACCTCGCTGCCGTCGCAGGCGCGGGCATCACCGAAGGGATGCGTCAGGCCGCTCCGGAGGAGCCCCGTCACGCCTCCGGCGACGACCGGGACCGCGAACAGGGCCACGAGGAGGCGGGAACGCCATCTCCCCGACGCCCGGGGAGAACCGTCCCCGCCCCGGCCCGCGCCCCCGTGCCCGCCGCTGTCCCCGTCAGGTATCCGGTCGCTCATCCCGGCGCCCCCGTTCTCCCGAGTCCTCGGCCACGCAGCATGCCAGAGGAACGGCTCCCACCGTGACCCGCCGTCAGCTCCGGTGCGGCATCGCGGCGTGAGGCGGGGCCGACCAGCGCGTCCGGACGGCCGCCCGGAGGCGTCAGACAGCCCCGTGGAGTCCGGCCGACTCCTCCACCCTGCGCGCCAGCGCGAAGTCCAGCTCGGTGATCCGGCCGCCCACGCTGTGCGTGTTCACCGACAGGGCCACCGTGTTGTAGCCGAGGGTCAGGTCCGAGTGGTGGTCCAGCTCGTCCTGGACCCGGGCGACGTCCGCGACCAGGGTGGCGGCGACCGCGTGCGAGGGGAGGCGGTAGGAGCGGGTGAGCCGGTCCTCCTCGACCCGCCAGCCGGGCAGCGCCGACAGCCGCTCCTCGATCTCCTGCTCCGTCAGCGGCTCGACAGCCATGGCCCGCTCCTCCTCAACCGGTGATCCGTCGCGGTCAGCGTTCCACAGGCCCCCAGGCCACGTGCGGCACGCGGGGCCGCCCACCGAAACTTTCCGAAAGCCTTGGCCACGAAATCACCTCGAGGATGGGAGATCGGTGCCCACCGTGGCAGACTGCCCACGCAACGAAAGCGTGGAGCTCTGGGGAGGACGGCGTGAGCGAGCGACGCACCGCGCCCACCGTCGGTCAGGTGGTGCTCGGGAAGCGGCTCCAGGAACTCCGCGAGACCGCCGGGCTCAAGCGGGAGGAGGCCGCGCGGATCCTGCACGTCGCGCCGGCCACCGTACGGCGGATGGAGACGGCGGAGGTCTCCCTCAAGATCCCGTACGTGCAGATGCTGCTCTCCGCGTACGGGGTGCCCGGGCGCGAGGCTGCCGAGTTCGTCGCACTCGCCGAGGAGGCCAACCGGCCGGGCTGGTGGCAGCGGTTCCACGACGTGCTGCCGGACTGGTTCTCCCTGTACGTCAGCCTGGAGGGCGCGGCGAGGATGCTGCGCTCCTACGAGCCGCACTTCGTGCCGGGGCTGCTGCAGACCGAGGACTACGCGCGGGCGGTCCTGCGGGCCGGCGCCCCCGGGCCGAGCGCCGACGAGACCGTCGAGCGGCACGTCGCGCTGCGGATGACCCGGCAGCGGCTGCTGGAGCAGGAGACGCCGCCCAGGCTGTGGGTGATCATGGAGGAGACGGTGCTGCGCCGCCCCGTCGGCCCCGATGCCCGGGTGATGCGGGAGCAGATCGAGCGGCTGCTGGAGGCGGCGGAGCAGGACCACATCACCCTGCAGGTGGCGGAGTTCGCGTCGGGCCCGCATCCCGGGGCGTACGCGCCCTTCTCCCTCTTCCGCTTCGCGGAGCCGGAGCTGCCCGACATGGTCTTCACCGAGTACCTCACCGGGGCGCTCTACCTCGACTCCCGCGACGAGGTCGCCGCCCACCTCGAGGCCCTCGACCACATGACGGCCCGTGCCGCCTCCACGGAACGCACCCGCGCCGTGCTCCGCGAGTACCTGGAGCGCTACGGCTGACCGTGCCACGCCGACGGGCGCGGGGAGCCGGGGGCTCCGCCGCGCCCGCGGGGTGTCAGGCCAGCTTGGCCGAGAGGGTGATGGTGGTGCCGGTGAGCGCCTGGCTCACCGGGCAGTTCTTCTTGGCGCCCTCGGCGGCGGCGACGAACGCGTCGTTGTCGATGCCCGGCACGGTGCCTTCCACCGTCAGGTGGATGCCCGTGATGCCCTCGCCGGGCTGGAAGGAGACGTCCGCGGAGGTGGTGAGCCGCTCCGGCGGGGTGCCGGCGCCGGCCAGCGCGTGCGACAGCGCCATCGAGAAGCAGGAGGAGTGGGCCGCGGCGATGAGCTCCTCCGGGCTGGTCTTTCCGTTCGCCTGCTCGGCGCGCGACGGCCAGGAGACCGGCTGGGAGCCGATGCCGGACGAGTCGAAGGTGACGACGCCGCTGCCCTCGAGCAGGTTGCCCTCCCAGACGGTGTGGGCGGATCGCGTGGTGGCCACGTGTGATTCCTTCCTGACGGAACGTCCAGTACGTCCAGTACGGATCGCTCCGATGTTACCGAGGTACCCCACCCGCCCGTCCTCTGGGCACGCACCTCGCCACCCTCTTCGGACGCGCACCCGCCCCGCGTGCTCCCGCGTGCCGCCGGGCCTCGCGGGCGCGGGGCGGCCCTGTCGGCGGCTTTGTCCTGCGACAGGAGAAAGTCGGCGCGGATTCGTGCACGACTTCTTCCCACCCCGCCCCACCGCTGCTACGTTCTCCGCGAAAGCAAGCCCGTACAGGGGCAGTTGAGCAGGGGAGGGGACCGTGAGACGCATGACCGCACGTCCCGCCAACGCGCATCAGGCCCGCCTGCTGCGGCTGTTGCGGGACGAGGGCCCCAACTCCCGTGCCCAGCTCGGCGACCGCGTCGACCTGTCCAGGTCGAGACTCGCCGTCGAGGTGGACCGGCTGCTGGAGACGGGACTGGTCGTCGCCGACGGCCTCGCCGCCTCCCGCGGCGGCCGCCGCTCCCACAACATCCGCCTGGCCCCGAGCCTCCGCTTCCTCGGCGTGGACATCGGCGCGACCTCGGTCGACGTCGCCGTCACCAACGCCGAACTGGAGGTCCTCGGCCACCTCACCCAGCCGCTGGACGTGCGCGAGGGCCCGGTGCCCGTCTTCGAGCAGGTCCTCGACATGGCCGCCAAGCTCAAGGCGTCCGGACTCGCGGAGGGCTTCGACGGCGCCGGCATCGGCGTCCCGGGACCGGTCCGCTTCCCCGAGGGCGTGCCGGTCGCCCCGCCGATCATGCCGGGCTGGGACGGGTTCCCGGTGCGCGAGGCGCTCAGCCAGGAACTCGGCTGCCCGGTCATGGTCGACAACGACGTGAACCTGATGGCCCTCGGCCAGATGCACGCCGGGGTCGCCCGGTCCGTGGACGACTACCTGTGCGTCAAGATCGGCACCGGTATCGGCTGCGGGATCGTCGTCGGGGGCACGGTGCACCGCGGTGTCACCGGCAGCGCCGGCGACATCGGCCACATCCAGGCCGTACCCGACGGCCGCCCCTGCGCCTGCGGCAACCGCGGCTGCCTGGAGGCCCACTTCAGCGGGGCCGCGCTCGCCCAGGACGCGGTGGAGGCCGCCCAGCAGGGCCGATCCCTCCAACTCGCCGCGCGGCTGGCCGAGAACGGCCGGCTCACCGCGGCCGACGTCGGCGCCGCCGCCGCGGCGGGCGACGCCACCTGCCTCGACCTGATCCGCGACGGCGGGACCCGCACGGGACAGGTCATCGCGGGACTCGTCAGCTTCTTCAACCCCGGCCTGGTGGTGATCGGCGGCGGGGTGACCGGCCTCGGCCACAACCTCCTCGCCGCCATCCGCACCCAGGTCTACCGCCAGTCACTGCCCCTGGCGACCGGCAACCTGCCGATCGTCCTGGACGAACTGGGCGCCGCCGCCGGAGTCGTCGGGGCGGCCCGCCTGATCAGCGACCACGTGTTCTCACCCGCCTGACACCAGCCCGACAGCCGCCGGGTCGGCCGAAGCACCGGCACCGCACCACCGGTACGACCGAAGATCCGGTACCGCGCAACCACCGGTACCGCGCAACCACCGGTACCACCGGAACACCGGTACCACCGACTCCTCGGTACCACTGAATCCTCGGTACCACTGCACTTCCGGTACCACCGCAACCACGGGGCCCCGTGCCAACCGCCCCGCCCGAGCCGCACCACCGCGACCGCGCGCGATCCGTTCTGCCCTGCCCACCGCCGGGAGATGCGTCATGCCGTCCGAAGTCCCCGCACCGCTGCTCACCATGACCGCGATCACCAAGTCCTTCCCGGGCGTCCGCGCCCTGGACGGGGTGGACCTGGAGGTCCGGGCAGGCGAGGTCCACTGCCTGCTCGGGCAGAACGGCGCGGGCAAATCCACCCTCATCAAGGTGCTGGCCGGCGCCCACCAGCCCGACGGCGGCGCCATCACCTGGTGCGGGGAAACGGTCTCCCTCCGCTCGCCGAGCGACGCGGTCCGCCTGGGCATCGCCACCATCTACCAGGAACTCGACCTGGTCGAACACCTCTCCGTCGCCGAGAACATCCACCTCGGTCACGAACCCACCTCGGCCGGCTTCGTGGTCCGCCCCCGCGTCGCCCGCCAGGCCTCCGCGGAACTGCTGCGCCGCCTGGGACACCCGGAGATCGACCCGGCCCGCCCCGTCCACGCGCTCTCCGCCGCCCAGCAGCAGATCGTCTCCATGGCCCGCGCGCTCTCCCACGACGTCCGGCTGATCGTCATGGACGAGCCGTCCGCCGCCCTCGACCCGGACGAGGTCGACAACCTCTTCCGCATCGTCGGCGGGCTCACCGACGAGGGCGTCGCCGTCGTGTACATCTCGCACCGCCTGGAGGAGATCCGCCGCATCGGCGACCGGGTCACCGTGCTCAAGGACGGCCGCGCGGTGGCCGGCGGGCTCCCCGCCCGGACCACGCCCACGCGGGAGATCGTCTCCCTGATGACCGGCCGCAGCGTCGAGCACGCCTTTCCCCCCAGGCCGCCGGGCCCGCCCGAGGCCGCGCCCGTGCTCACCGTCCGGGGCCTGGCGCTCGAGGGCAGGTTCCAGCCGCTCGACCTCGAACTGCGGCCCGGCGAGATCGTCGGTCTGGCCGGACTGGTCGGCTCCGGCCGCTCCGAGATCCTTGAGACCCTGTACGGCGCCCGCCG
>NZ_JACADT010001260.1:0-1371 GCF_013421635.1 Streptomyces sp. UH6
AGGTGTGCGCGTGGTGGGCCTCATCCCCCCACCGTAGGGCCGGGACACTTCGGCGCGCCCCGAACCGTTCCCCCCGCCCGCACGGGTCACGTCCCGGCCCGATCCGCTCCGACGACACAGACAACTCCCTTGATTCGTACACCTGTTGCACCTGTGGCGGTACATTCTCAAGTGTCGGTGGCGAATACACCGGAACGGTTGTCCACACGGGGGAGGTGGAACGGGTGACGCACGTCCGCATCGAGGTGGAAAGCAGTGTGCCCGAGGCCGAGTTACGACTGCTGCACCAGTGGCTGCGCCAGGACCGGCAGGCCGCTGGTCCCCGGGTGACGCGCGTGGAGGGCCGGGGCCGCCCGGACGAGATGGGTACCGCCCTCGACGCGCTGCAGCTCGTGACCGGCAACGCCTGGAGCGCCGCCGCCTTCGTGGTCTCGGTACTGACCTGGCGACAGACACGCCCCAGGCCTCCCCGCGTCACCTTGCGGCGTGGGGAGGTCGAGGTCACCCTCACCGACGGCACGGACGACGAGATCAGGCGTGTCGTCGCCCTGCTGGAGACCGCGGACGGTGAGGCCTCCCTTTCCCCGGAAGGGCCGCAGGAGTGCTGAACGGCCCCGCACCGGTTCCGGAGCGCTCCCGCGCCGTCCTGATAGGCGTCAGCCGCTACCGGCACCTGCACGACCTGCCGGCCGTCGCGCAGAACGTGCCGGATCTGGCCCGCGCGCTGACCGGACCGCTCGGATGGCGGCTGCCGCCGGCGAACTGCCGCACGGTGACGGAGCCCGCGACCCCCGTCGAGATGCTGGGGCCCGTCGAGGAGGAGGCCGCCGGCGCCGAGGACACTTTGCTGGTCTACTTCGCGGGCCATGGGCTGGTGGACGCCCGCGGCGACCTGTTCCTCGGTCTCCCGGGCTCGACGAAGGCTCCCTACACGGGTGTTCCGTACCAACTGCTGCGCGACGTCCTTCTGGAGGCCCCGGCCCGGCGGCGGGTGGTCGTGCTGGACTGCTGCTTCAGCGGGCGGGCGCTGGGTCTCATGGGCACGGCGGACGTGTCACTGGCGGCGCAGGCCGACATCGAGGGCAGCTACCTCCTGGCCGCCGCCGACGAGACCCACCATGCCAAGGCGCCGGTGGGTGAACGGCACACGGCCTTCACCGGCGCTCTGCTCCGGCTCCTCACCGACGGCATCCCCGGGGGGCCCGAGGAGCTGGATCTGAACGACGCCTACCGGCACCTCTCCGCGGTGTGCCGTGCGGCTGGGCTTCCGGCCCCGCAGAAGCGGGACCGGAACTCCATGGGCAACCTGTTCCTCACCCGTAACGCCGCCACCGGCCGCACCACCGCCCCTCCGGCGCCGCCCCCGGTGCG
>NZ_JACADT010001261.1:0-1366 GCF_013421635.1 Streptomyces sp. UH6
GCGAACGCCAGGCCGCCGTCGAGCCGGAACATGGCGTCGTAGACCGCCGGGTTGCGTTCGGCGAAGCCGAGGTAGGCGCGGGCGAGGGCGGTGACCCGGGCGCGAGGGCCGTCCGCGGCGGAGGTCGCGGCCCGCAGCGCCACGGCCATCTCGGCCGCCCCCTCGAGGGCGACGGCGCCGATGATCTCCCGCTTGCCGCGGAAATGGCTGTAGAGGACGGGCTGGCTGTACTCGATGCGCTCGGCGAGCCGCCGCGTGGTGACCGCGTCCCACCCCTGCTGCTCGGCGAGTTCACGGGCCGTGGCCACGATGAGGCGCTCGCGGCCCGCCCGTTCGCGTTCCTTGCGTTCCTGTACCGACATGCATCGACCCTAGCATCGCTAGACAATCGAGCGGCAGCAGGTCTAGCGTTGCCCCGTCATCTAGCGCCGCTAGATCCATGGAGGGGTCATCATGCTCAACGCACTCGAGGTGTTCACCACCGTGCTCGTCGGCCTGATGGTGGGGGTGGAGTTCTCCGTCGCCTTCGTCGTCAACCGGATCCTCGGCGCACTGCCCGAGGACGCCGGCCTGCTCGGCCGCGCCCACGGGGGCCGGATGCTCGGCGCCCTGATGCCGGTCTGGTACTTCACCTCGCTCGCCCTCACCGCCGTCTGGGCCGTCGCCGGACGGCACCGCCCCGGCGCCGGCCTCGTGGTCGTCGCCGCCGCGCTGCTGGTCCTGAGCGTGATCATGTCGGTCCTGCTGCTCGTCCCGATCAACAACCGTGGCAAGACCTGGACGCCCGAGAACCGGCCCGAGGACTGGAAGGAGCAGCAGCACCGCTGGGACCGATGGCACCAGGCCCGGGTCGCCGTCATCATCGGCGCCTTCACCCTGCTGGCCGCCGCCCTCGCCTGAGCCCGCGCTCAGGGAAGCAGACGCCGCTCCTTCGCCACGGCGACGGCACCGGCCCGGTTGTCGACGCCGAGCTTGTCGTAGATGCGGCTCAGATGGGTCTTCACCGTCGCCTCGCTGATGAACAGCGTGCGGGCGATCTCGCGGTTGGCCAGACCCTGGGCGAGCTGGGCCAGGATGTCGAGCTCCCGCGCGGTGAGCGCCGGACGGGGAGCGCGCATCGCGGCCACCACACGGCCGGCGACCGGCGCGGAGAGGGTGGTGCGGCCCCGTGCCGCGGCGTGGATGGCGGCGAACAGCTCCTCCGGCCGCTCGGCCTTCAGGAGATAGCCGGTGGCCCCGGCCTCCAGCGCACGGGCGATGTCGGCGTCCGTGTCGTAGGTGGTGAGGACCAGGACGCGCGGGGCGTCCGGCCGGGCGGTGATGCGGCGGGTGGCCTCGATGCCGTCGGTGCCGGGCCCGAGCTGCA
>NZ_JACADT010001262.1:0-1364 GCF_013421635.1 Streptomyces sp. UH6
CGCGCTCTCGGTGACCGTCCTCGCCACGGCCGGCATCGGGCACTCGGTGCTGACCGGCATCGACGACGGCATCGCGCGCGTCGACCCGTTCCGCGACATGAAGAACCGCCCGCACCCGGGCCACGGCACCAACGTCCTGGTGGTCGGCACCGACGGGCGCGACAGGATCACCCCGGAACAGCGGCGCAAGTACCGCCTCGGCGGCGCGCCGTGCCACTGCACGGACACCATGATGATCGTCCACATCTCCGAGGACCGCGGCCGGGCCAGTGTGGTGAGCCTGCCGCGGGACTCCTACGCGGTGACGCCGGAGTACACCGACCCGGACACCGGGAAGAAGCGCCCGGGGCATCCGGTGCGGCTGAACGCGGCGTACGCGGAGGGCGGACCGCAGCTCACCGTGCGGACCGTCGAGAAGATGACCGCCGTGAAGATCGACCACTACCTGGAGGTCGACTTCACCAGCTTCATCCGCACCGTCGACGTGCTGGGCGGCGTGCGGATCTGCACCGCCAGGCCCTTGAAGGACGCGAACACCGGGCTGAACCTCCGGCCGGGACAGCACCGGCTCGACGGCGGCCGGTCGCTGCAGTACGTCCGCGCCCGGCACGTGGACGCCGCCTCCGACTTCGGTCGGATGCAGCGCCAGCAGCGGTTCCTGGCGGCGCTGATCCAGCAGGCCACCTCCTCCGGGGTGCTGCTCAACCCGGTGAAGCTGCGGGACGTCGCGGGCACGGTGCTGGGGTCGGTGCGCGCGGACCGGAACTTCGGGACGTCGGAGATGTTCGACCTGGGCCGGGCGATGCGGCACTTCTCGCCGTCGTCCTCGGAGTTCACCACCGTGCCGATCGCCACGATGAGGTACCGGGCGCCGGGTGTCGTCGGCGAGACGCTGAAGTGGAACGACCGGAAGGCGCGGAAGATCTTCGCGGCGCTGCGCGAGGACCGGCCGCTGGCGCCGTACGCAGCGAAGCGTCGCAAGGCGGTGCGGGTGCCGGTGGCACCGGAACAGATCCGGGTCCAGGTGGAGAACGGCACGATGACGCCGGGGCTGGGCCTGCGGGTGGACGACGGGCTGGCGGCGACGGGGTTCGTGACCACGGGGTCGCCGGTGAACGCGGGTGACCGGTCGCTGCGGCGGACGGTCGTGCTGCACGACCCGCGGTGGGACCGGTCCGCGAAGTCGCTCGCGACGGCGCTGCCGGGGAGTGAGCTGCGGGCGCGGCCGGGTCTGGGGCCGACCCTGCGGGTGCTCGCCGGGGCGGACTTCAAGGGCGTCCGCAAGGTCAAGGCGGAAGACCCCTACCAGGGCGAGGAGGGCGTCGTCACGGGCGACGAGGTCGTCTGCGAGTAGCCCGCCCGCC
>NZ_JACADT010001263.1:0-1361 GCF_013421635.1 Streptomyces sp. UH6
GCCCCGTCGCCTTCGGGCTGCTGGTGCTCGCCCTGACCGGCGGGACGGTGGCCGGAGTGCGTCTCGGCCCCAAGGTGCTGCCCTCGCTCTCCCGGCGTCGCCTGCTGGCCCTGGCCCTGACCTTCACCGGCGTCGCGCTGCTGGCGACCGGCCTGGTGCCGGACATGGCGACCATGCTGCTGACCGCCGCCCTCGCGGGCACCGGCGCGGGAGTCGCCGCCAACACCGGCCACACCCTGCTCGACCTGGAGGCCGAGGAGTACCGCCGCCCGCGGCTCACCGACCACCTGCACGCCGTGGTCCGTGCCGTCATCGGCCTGGCCGCGGTGGCTGCCCCCCTGCTGGCCGCCGCGATCGGCCCGCACCGCGTGGAGAGCGGCAAGTTCGTCTTCGCCCACGGCGGCGCGGCCTTCGTGCTCATGCTGGTCGGCGCACTGCTGCTGCCGGTGGCCGCGCTGGTACTGGCCAAGACCGACGACCGGTCCGGTGTGCCGCTCCGTCACGACCTCCGCGATGCCGTCCGCGGCGACGAGCCCACCGCCGCCCCCGCGGCGAACGGTTTCTTCATCGCCCTGGAGGGCGGCGACGGAGCCGGCAAGTCCACCCAGGCCGAGGCGCTCGCCGAGTGGATCCGGGCCAAGGGCCACGAGGTGGTGCTGACCCGGGAGCCGGGCGCCACCCCCGTCGGCAAGCGGCTGCGGTCGATCCTGCTGGACGTCTCCAGCGCGGGCCTCTCGCACCGCGCCGAGGCGCTGCTGTACGCCGCCGACCGTGCCGAGCACGTCGACACCGTGGTCCGCCCCGCCCTCGAGCGCGGTGCCGTGGTGATCTCCGACCGCTACATCGACTCGTCCGTCGCCTATCAGGGCGCCGGGCGCGACCTGTCGCCAACCGAGGTCGCCCGTATCTCCCGCTGGGCCACCAACGGGCTGGTCCCGCACCTGACCGTGCTGCTGGACGTCTCCCCGGAGACCGCCCGCGAGCGGTTCACCGAGGCCCCCGACCGCCTGGAGTCCGAACCCGCCGAGTTCCACGCCCGGGTGCGGTCCGGCTTCCTCACGCTGGCCGCGAGCGATCCGGGGCGCTACCTGGTCGTCGACGCCGGCCAGGAGCCGGAGGCCGTGACCACGGTCGTCCGCCACCGTCTCGACCAGATGCTGCCGCTCTCCGAGGCCGAGCTGAAGGCCCGCGAGGAGGCCCGCCGCAAGGCCGAGGAGGACGCGCGACGCCGCGCCGAGGAGGAGGCCGCCCGCAAGGCCGAGGAGGAGCGGCTCGAGCGGGAGCGTCAGGAGGAGCTGGCCCGGCTGCGGGCCGAGGAGGAGGAGCGCCAGCGCCGCGAGCTGGAGGAGGCGCAGCGTCGC
>NZ_JACADT010001264.1:0-1348 GCF_013421635.1 Streptomyces sp. UH6
GCTGTGGGAAAGCTCTCGCGCCGCCCCCTGCCCCCCACACGGCGAAGGGCCGCCCCGCGCGATCGCGCGGGGCGGCCCTTCGGCCACCGGCGGTGCCGGCGCCGTCCTCAGTCGCCGCTGGGGTTCGGCGTGTTCTTCTGGATCATCATCAGGAACTCGGCGTTCGACTTCGACTGCTTCATCTTGTCGAGGAGCAGCTCGATGGCCTGCTGCTGGTCCAGGGCGTGCAGCACGCGCCGCAGCTTCCAGACGATCGCCAGCTCCTCGGCGCCCAGCAGGATCTCTTCCTTACGGGTGCCGGAGGCGTCGACGTCGACGGCCGGGAAGATGCGCTTGTCGGCGAGCTTCCGGTCGAGCTTGAGCTCCATGTTGCCGGTGCCCTTGAACTCCTCGAAGATCACCTCGTCCATGCGGGACCCGGTGTCCACCAGCGCGGTGGCGAGGATGGTCAGCGAACCGCCGTCCTCGATGTTGCGCGCGGCGCCGAAGAAGCGCTTGGGCGGGTACAGCGCCGTGGAGTCGACACCACCGGACAGGATGCGCCCGGAGGCCGGGGCGGCCAGGTTGTAGGCGCGGCCCAGTCGGGTGATCGAGTCCAGCAGGACGACCACGTCGTGGCCCAGCTCGACCAGGCGCTTGGCGCGCTCGATGGCGAGCTCGGCGACGGTCGTGTGGTCCTCGGCCGGGCGGTCGAAGGTCGAGGAGATGACCTCGCCCTTGACCGACCGCTGCATGTCGGTGACCTCTTCCGGACGCTCGTCGACCAGGACGACCATCAGGTGGCACTCGGGGTTGTTGCGGGTGATCGCGTTGGCGACCGCCTGCATGATCATGGTCTTACCGGTCTTCGGCGGGGCCACGATCAGACCGCGCTGGCCCTTGCCGATCGGCGACACGAGGTCGATGATCCGCGTGGTCAGCACGCCCGGGTCGGTCTCCAGACGGAGGCGGTCCTGCGGGTAGAGCGGCGTCAGCTTGTTGAACTCCGGTCGGCCGCGGCCGTGTTCGGGCGCCATGCCGTTGACGGAGTCCAGGCGGACCAGCGCGTTGAACTTCTCGCGGCGCTCGCCCTCCTTGGGCTGGCGGACCGCGCCGGTGACGTGGTCACCCTTGCGCAGGCCGTTCTTGCGGACCTGGGCGAGGGAGACGTACACGTCGTTCGGGCCCGGCAGGTAGCCGGAGGTCCGGATGAACGCGTAGTTGTCGAGGATGTCGAGGATGCCCGCGACGGGGATCAGCACGTCGTCGTCGGCGACCTGCGGCTCGGCGACCTCGTCGCGGCCACGGCGGCCACGGCGGTCGCGGTAGCGGCCACGGCGGCCACGGCGGCCGCCCTCGAAGTCGTCGT
>NZ_JACADT010001265.1:0-1341 GCF_013421635.1 Streptomyces sp. UH6
CGGAGGCGCGCCCTGCTGGTCCGTGGACCCGGCGAGGGTGCGGCTGCGGACCCGGTACAGACCCGTGTCCAGGTCGTCGGCCTTGGAGAGGTGGACCTTGATGGGGCCCATGAAGGTGTAGCGCTGGTGCTTGGCGTAGTCGCGCACCATGCCGGCCAGCTCGTCGCCCAGCTGGCCCGAGTACGGGCTGAGCCGCTCGTAGTCGGGTGTGCTGAGTTCCACGATGAAGTCGTTGGGGACGACGGTGCGGTCCCGGTTCCAGATCGTGGCGTTGTTGTCGCACTCGCGCTGCAGCGCGCCGGCGATCTCCACGGGCTGGACCTCGGCCTTGAACACCTTGGCGAAGGTGCCGTTGACCAGACCTTCGAGACGCTGCTCGAACTTCTTCAGGACTCCCATGGGGCACCTCCTCCGTCCCTGTCCTTGCCGTACAGCGGGTACCGCTCCGGGTACCGCTTCCGGTACTGCTTACTGATCGTATCCACGCGGACGTGAATCGCCTGGTTCCCCCTGTCGGCCCAAGTGTGGCTCCGTGCGGTCGCCGCTTCCGGCCGACTGTGGCCGACTGCGCTGACTGCGAAGGTTCCCTGCGAAGTCCGCCTTCGAACTTGCTCGGCGGGTCCTGCCGCTTGCTGCTGTTCGGTGCTGCTGTTCGGTCCTGTCCCTGGATCGTACGGGCGGTCCACGACCAGTGTCCCGCACCTGTGGACGGAGCGGTCTCCTCTGTGGGGAGGACTACATGGACCGGTACAAGGTTGATACGTAAACCAGTCTGTAGGCCCGGGACCTGGGAGGGGCTTGTGGATCATCGCCGAAAGGGATGTGAACCCACCCCGGGAGCCGTGCTAATGTTCTGCATGTCGGAAGGCGGCGGCACCGAAAGGGCCGAAGCCGGAAGGCGCACCCAATGCGCGGGTGGCGGAATAGGCAGACGCGCTGGATTCAGGTTCCAGTGCCCGAAAGGGCGTGGGGGTTCAACTCCCCCCTCGCGCACAACAGGGCAACGGGCGGCATCGTGATCACGATGCCGCCCGTTCCTTTATGTCCTGATGCCCGTGCCTGATGCACGTGTCCGTGCCTGATGCCTGATGCCCGATGCCCGATGAACGCCGCCGTGTGCGGTCGGTCCTTGCCCTGTCGCGGGCGGGGGCGCGGCGATAACGTCGGCGCCGTTCGCTTGTTCGGTGGTGCGGGAGAAGGTGGTCCGGTGGCCGGTACCGGGGTGGAGACGGGGACAGGGACGGCGGCCGTGACGCCCCGGCAGCGGCAGGGCGGACAGCCGCTGGAAGGCCGGGAGACCGTCGGGAGCGTGCCACGCCTGCCGGTGGTGCGGGGGTTCGC
>NZ_JACADT010001266.1:0-1339 GCF_013421635.1 Streptomyces sp. UH6
TGGGAAGCAGGGCGCAGCGGACCACGCCGTCGCGTTCGGCGCCGGGGGCGGGGCGCAGGGCCTCGACGCCTTCGTGCATCACGCGCAGCGGGGCGGCGAGGCCGTTGGCCAGGTCGAGGAGGCGGCCGCCGCTGCGGCGGTTCTCGCTGAGGGCGAGCCGGTCGGCCGGGCGGCCGTCGGCGTGCGGGAAGTGCTCGGGGAAGTCGTCGAGGTTGGCGACGGAGGCGCCGCGCCAGCCGTAGATGGCCTGGCAGGGGTCGCCGACCGCGGTGACCGGGTGGCCGGTGCCGTTGCCGAAGAGGTGGGAGAGCAGGATGCGCTGGGCGACCGAGGTGTCCTGGTACTCGTCGAGCAGCACGACCCGGTACTGGTCGCGCAGGATCGCTCCGACCTCGGGGCGGGTGCGGGCCAGCCGGGCGGACAGGGCGATCTGGTCGCCGAAGTCGAGCAGGTCGCGTTCGCTCTTGACGGCGCGGTAGCGGGTGACCAGTTCGGTCAGCTCACGGCGGGCGGCGGCGGCCTCGGGGACCTTGCGCAGGTCCGCGTTGGAGAGCTTGGCGCGGCCGAGGGCGTCGAGCAGTCCGGCGTCGAAGTCCCGCAGGCGCGCGGGCCCCACCAGGTGCTCGGCGAGTTCGCCGTCGAGGGCGAGGAGGTCGCTGACCAGGGTCGAGAAGGTGCCGGTGAGCGAGGGGTAGGGGCCGGGGGCCTCGCGCAGCACGCGGGCCGCGAGCTGGAAGCGGGCGGCTCCGGTGAGCAGGCGGGCGGTGGGTTCGAGGCCGATGCGCAGGCCGTGGTCGGTGAGCAGGCGGCCGGCGAACGAGTGGTAGGTGGAGATCAACGGCTCGCCGGGCACGCTGTCGGGGTGCGCCGCGCCGGGACCGGTGGGGTCCATGGCGTCCGGGTCGGTGACGCCCGCCTTGACCAGGGCCTTGCGGACCCGTTCGGACAGTTCGGCGGCGGCCTTGTTGGTGAAGGTGAGCCCGAGCACCTGCTCGGGGGCGACCTGCCCGGTGCCGGCCAGCCAGACCACGCGGGCGGCCATCACGGTCGTCTTGCCGGAGCCGGCGCCCGCGACGATCACCTGCGGCGCGGGCGGGGCCGTGATGCAGGCGATCTGCTCGGGGGTGAACGGAATCCCGAGCAGGGACTTCAGCTGCTCGGGATCGGTGAGACGGGCGCGGGACACGTCTCGAGGCTAACGGCGCGCGCGGACATCTCCGACCGCCCGGCGCGGATCGCCGCAGGTCGACGACGCGCGAGGTGCGGGAGTTCACAACCTCGGGCACGCCCCGCCGCACCCGCACGCGACTCCACGGCACGCCGCACTCCGGCGCGCTGT
>NZ_JACADT010001267.1:0-1336 GCF_013421635.1 Streptomyces sp. UH6
CCAGTGCGGCCAGCGCCTCGCCGGCCGCCTTCGCCGCGCCGTCGCGGATCTTGTCGGCGCTCGGCGTCGTCTTCTCGACGAAGTCGCCGCCGTTGTACGTGACCACGACCAGGGCGTTGCCCGAACGGACCGTCAGCTCGGTCTCCTGGACCTTGTTGCCCTTGTCGCTGGTCTTGGCGCTCAGCGAGTACGCCTCGTCGCCGAGTCCCTCGAACGGCCCGCCCTTGCCGTCGGCGACGACACGGTCGAAGGCCTTCTGCGCGTCCTCGTTGGACCGGCGTATCTCGTAGGAGACGTCGAGCCAGCGGTACGAGTAGCCCTTGAGCGCGTGCCACTGACACATCCTGCGCACGTCCTTGTCGGTGGACGCGAGTTCGCCGGTGGTCAGCTTCCCCGGCACCAGCGAGGTGACGGTCTTCTTGGAGACCGCCTTGCAGGGGTCCGGCGCCTTCTCGTACGTCTTCTCCTGCTCGTCGGACCCTCCGGAGGAGCCCTCGTCCTCGCCCGCGCCCTTCCCGGTCCCGCCGTCCTCGCCGCCGGAGTCCGGTGACGTGCCGGAGGAGCCGGACTTCTCGCTGCTCGCCGCCGCCTCCGGCGGGTCGGCGAGCGGACCGGCGGACATCGCCCAGCCGGCCGTGGCGAGGACGACGACCGGCACCAGGCGCACAGTGAGAGCGAGCGGCAGGGAAAAGGGCACGGCGCACTTCTCTGGGAGACGACGGCGGAGCCTGCCGAGGCAGGCGAACGCCAGTCAAACATGTGTTTCTGCCGGTACGGAAGCCTGAACTCGCTCCGTGGCCGGACGGTCACAACCCGGACGGGGCGGAACCGGTTCCTCCGCAAAGCGAGCGGGGCTCCGGGGGCTCAGCAGACGCCGTCGCCCGGCTTGGGGTTGCCCAGGCCGAACAGCGGACGCAGCTTCAGGCCGATCCACGTCCCGCCGAGCGCGAACGCCCCCCACAGCCAGCCGTGCAGGCTGCCCGAGGCGATCCCCGCCAGGTAGGCGCCGATGTTGCACCCGCCGGCCAGGCGCGCGCCGATGCCCATCAGCACACCGCCGAGAACCGCCGCGACCGCCGTGCGCCAGGGGATGTTCCGGTGCAGGGCCCAGGTACCGCCGAGCGAGGCGGCGACCGCGGCCCCGATCATGATGCCGATGTCGGTGAGGCTGGTCTTGTCGGCCAGCACCGGGCCGGCGAGCATCTCCGCGTTGCCGGGACGCTGCCACCAGGTCCAGTTCTCCGGATGCCCGCCCAGCGCGCCCACCAGCTCGGAGCCCCACAGGCTGAAGGCGCTGGTGACCCCCCAGGCGCCGCCGGACACCAGCAGCACCGCG
>NZ_JACADT010001268.1:0-1334 GCF_013421635.1 Streptomyces sp. UH6
CGCCGTGACGGGGCGGCGGACCAGGGGAGCAGGGCCGCCGGAGGCGCCGGTCACCGGGACGGAGGCGTGGCCCTTGCCGAAACGGCGGACCAGCCGGTCCCACACCGTGTCGCGCAGGTCCAGCAGCCACCGTTCGGCGCGGGCGCCGAGCGGCTCGAACACGGGCAGCGCCAGCAGGACGAGGACACCGGCCACCCAGCCCAGCAGCACGTCGCTCAGCCAGTGGGTGCCGAGGTAGACGGTGGTCAGGCCGACGCCCAGGGACATCACCGCCGAGAGCGCGGAGAGCCAGCGCCGGGCCCCCGGACCGGAGGCGAGGTAGGCGAGTATGCCCCAGGTCACGACCGCGTTCGCGGTGTGACCGCTCGGGAAGATGTCCCCGCCGAGCCACATCTCGTTGGAGCCTATGGTCGTGGCGTAGTGCGGCCCCAGCCGACCCATGCCGATCTTCGCGGCGCCGACGGTGAGGTTCAGGAGCAGCAGGGCTATGGCGAAGGTGATCAGCGGGCGGAGGGTGTGCTGGCGCCAGGAGCGCCAGCCCAGCCAGGCCGCCACCATCACCGCCGTGGGGCCGCGCTGGCCCAGGACGACGTAGTAGTCGAGCCAGGCGTGGATCTCGGGCCACTGCTGGTAGGGGCGGAAGAACATGACCTGCCAGTCCAGGCGGACCAGCCAGGACGTGGTGATCACGGCCCACACGACGGCCGCGTAGCAGGCCAGGCAGGCGGCGACCAGTGCGTACCGGTGACGGCTCATCCGGGGCATGCCGAGTTGGACCGGCCGCTCGGGCTCCCGGTCCAGCCGCGCGAACACCCGGTCCAGACGGGTGAGGCTTCGTTCGGTACGCACCCAATCGACGTTACAGCGGGTGAGAGCGCGAGCCGGACGGATCAAGGGCTTTGTGATGACCATGTGATGTGGGGTTCCTCTCACACCGCCGCTTGTCCGGGAATTCACCGGCCCGCCGTTTCCCGTTCTGTTCCAGGGGAATTGGATGCGCTTTCCGGGGAATGCGGTCGAGTTGGCCAATTCCTTTCCGGCCGTTCCGGCGGAACGCAATTCACGGTGGCCCGGAGCCGGTCAGCCAGAGCCCGCCGTAGACCGCCGAGACCGCCGCCGCGAGGCCCAGGAGCGTGCCGGCCAGGACCGGTCGGGCCCGCGCCGCTGCGGCGGCCACCGGCAGCAGCAGCGGGAAGGCGGGGACCAGCAGGCGCGGCTTGGAACCGAAGTAGCTGGACGCGCAGAGGGCCAGCAGGGCGACCAGGCCGCCGTAGAGCAGGAGGGGCAGGGGCAGCCGGGCGCGCACGCCGGCCAGGAGCAGCCACCCCACCAGG
>NZ_JACADT010001269.1:0-1333 GCF_013421635.1 Streptomyces sp. UH6
TCACCGAGGCGCTCCCGAGGGTGTGCGGCCGCGGTACCGGGCACCGTGACGAGTTCGGCTACACGCTGGCCGGGGCGCTCGCCTCGCTCGGCGCCACGCGGGAGGAGGCCCTGTTCGTCGGGGAGACCCCCGCCCATCTCGCGGCGGCCCGCGCGGCCGGAGTGCCCTTCCTCGGGCACGCCCGGAGCGAGGTGAGGGAGCGGCAGCTGCTGGAGTCGGGTGCCGAACACCTGGTCGGATCGCTGAAGTTCGTGCTCGACGCACTCACCGGCGCCGCCGGACGGGCTCCCGTCACCCCCTGCTAACAGGGCGCTTGCAAAAGTTAGCGCGGGGTGGCACGGTGTGGTCATGGCATCGCTCAACGTCGGTGGTCTCGGGGAGTACCTGCGCGAGCAGCGGCGCAACGCGCAGCTGTCGCTGCGTCAGCTCGCCGACGCCGCCGGGGTGTCGAACCCCTACCTGAGCCAGATCGAGCGCGGTCTGCGCAAGCCCAGCGCCGAGGTCCTCCAGCAGGTCGCCAAGGCGCTGAGGATCTCCGCCGAAACTCTCTACGTCCGGGCGGGCATTCTCGACGCGGAACGGGGCAGCGGCTCTGCGGACGACGGGAAGAGCGGTCCGGAGACCCGGGCCGTCATTCTCGCCGACCCCGCGCTCACCGAGCGGCAGAAGCAGGCCCTGGTCCAGATCTACGACGCCTTCCGGCACGAGAACGGCGTGGGCGGTCCCGGGGCCGGCGGACCACGCCCGGCCGACGGCGGGAACGAGCCGCCGGTACGCGCGGAAGCGGACGCGTGACCCCCTGGGGGCGCGACCGCCGGGAGCGTGGCCGGCGGCAGCGTGACCCGAGCAGCCTGATCCAGACGCGTGACCCAGAAGCGTGACCCAGAAGCCTGATCCAGAAGCGTGACCCTCAGAAGTAAGCGATCCGGGAGGACCGTCCTCATGGCCATCACCGACGACCTGCGCAAGACCCTGAGCGACCCGACGCCCCTCTACTTCGCCGCCGGTACCGCCGATCTGGCCCTCCAGCAGGCCCGGAAGGTGCCCGCCCTGGTCGAGCAGATCCGGGCCGAGGCGCCGGCCCGCATCGAGGCCGTGAAGGCCGCCGACCCCAAGGCCGTCCAGGAGAAGGCCGTGGCCCGCGTCAAGGAGACCACCACGGTCGTCCAGACCAAGGTCAACGAGGTGGTCGCCGGCCTCGAGCCCGACCTGAAGAAGCTCGGCGAGACCGCGCAGGGCCTGGCGCTGCGCGGCGTGGGCCGGGCCCTGGAGTACGCGGTCAAGGCCCGCGAGACGTACGAGCGGGTCGCCGAGCACGGCGAGCAGGCGGTGC
>NZ_JACADT010000127.1:0-9303 GCF_013421635.1 Streptomyces sp. UH6
AGGGTGTGCCGGGCCAGGACGGCGCCGTCGGCCGCCACCAGGGCGGCGGCGATCTTCGTGCCGCCCAGGTCCAGGCCGATCACCGGGGCGGTGGTGTCGTGTGCCGTCATCGGACCGGCAGCAGTCCGGCGTCGCGCAGGTGCCGCTCGACGTGGGCGACGGAGGCGTCGCCCAGCTGGATCTGTGAGCCGGCGGTGGTGCCGTGCGTGAAGACGCCGAGCAGCCGCAGCGCGTGCTTGAAGGCGCCGATGGCGGAGGAGTTGCGGCCCATCTCGCTCTCCGGGCCGGCGTCGACCATGCCGAACAGCTGGACGAGCCGCTCCTGTTCCTCCACCGCACGGCCGAGGTCGCCGCCGCGGACGGCGTCGTGGAGGCGGACGTACCCGGCGGGGTCGACGTTGCCCAGGCCGGGCACGACGCCGTCCGCGCCGGCCAGCAGGGCGCTGTCCACGGTGAGTTCGGAGCCGGTGAGGACGCTGAAGGAGGGAGCGGGGCCGTCGGCCCGGCCGTCGCGGCCGCCGAGGGCGACGATCAGGCGGCGCAGCCCTCCCTCGTCGCCGCTGCTGTCCTTGAGGCCGGCCAGGGTGCCGTCCTCGGCGAGTTCGCGCACCAGGGCGGTGGAGAGCTTGCTGTGCACCGAGACCGGGAGGTCGTAGGCGTACAGCGGCAGCCCGGCCCGTTCCCGGACGGTGCGGAAGTGGAGGGCGATCTCGCGGGGGTGGGTGCGGGCGTAGAACGGGGCGGTCGCCACCAGGGCGTCGGCGCCGGCCTTCCGGGCCGCCTCGGCGTGGACGAGCACCCGGGGGGTGGTCATGTCGATCACGCCGGCGAGCACCGGGACGCGTCCGGCGGCCGCCCCGACGACGGTCTCCAGGGCCACCGCCCGCTGCCGGTCGGTGAGGAAGGCGACCTCGCTGCTGGAGCCCAGGGCGAACAGTCCGTGCACTCCCCCGGCGACGAGGTGCTCGACAAGGCGGGCGAGCGAGGCGGTGTCGACCTCGCCCGACGCGTCCAGGGGGGTGCAGACGGGCGGCACGACGCCGCGCAGGGGCTGGGACGTGGACATGATGTCTCCTGGGCTGTGCGAGAGGCGGTACGGAGAGGGTCGGCCGGCCGCCGCCGTTCGGGGAGGGCGGCGGCGGACGGCCGGGCTCGGACTACGGCGCGGTGACGGTGAGGGTCGCGTCGCCGTAGGAGTGCTGGGTGCCGCGCACCTGGTAGGCCGCGGTGACCGCCACGCTCCCGGCGGCCGTGCCCGCCGGGACGGTGACGCGGACCTTGACGTTGGCGCCCTGGCCCGGCTTGAGCGCGGGCATCGTCACGGAGGGTGCGCTCCAGCCCGAGGGCAGCTTCAGGGACACCGTGCCGGCGGGAAGGTCGACGTCGTTCTGGCTGACGACGCGGACGGTGACCTCGGTGGTGCTCCCGGCGGGCAGGGCGGCGGGCGGGGTGACGGTGACCGGCGCGCAGACGCCGCCGAGCCACTGGAGGTCGAAGGAGGAGTAGGTGATGTGCTGGTAGTTGGCGCGTTCCCACAGCAGGCCGACCCGGGCGTTACCCATGCCGTCGCCGAGCGGGGTGAGCGTCGAGTAGGCGGCCGCACCGGTCTCGACCGTCCTGCGCACCGGCCAGTTCTGCCCGTTGTCGCAGGAGAGGCGGACGGTGAGGTTGCTGCGGCTGTTGGTGGTGGCCGTGTTGCTGAAGAGCAGCCAGGAGGCCCGCGGGTGCGAGGGCGCCGCGTCCGGCGCGAACCGGACGACGGAGCCGTTGTTGGCGGGGTCGGGCAGTTCGGTGTCGCGCTGGAAGGGCGTGTAGGTGACGCCGCCGTCCGAGGAGTGGGCGACCGTGCGGTAGGGCGCGGAGCGGTTGTTGAGCATCACGCGGCCGTCGGAGAGTTCGACGGTCTTGTTCTCGTCGCCGCCCGGTCCGACCGGGGTGCCCGTCCTCCAGGTGGCGCCGTGGTCGTCGCTGTAGGCGCTGACCGCGTAGTTGGCCCCGTTGTCGCGAATGGCGTACTGCTGGATCAGCCGGCCCTTGTGGGCGCCCTGCCGCAGCTGGATGCCCTCGCCGGAGGCGGCGAACACGCCTGCCCAGGCCGGATTCTTGATCTCGGCGGTGATCCGCTCGTGCTTCCAGGTGAGGCCGTCGTCGTCGGAGTAGCTGTAATCGGCCTGGAGGACGTTCGGGTCGCTCTCGTCGTTGCCGGTCGCCGAGCCGAAGAAGCCCTGGTTCACGGAGGCGGCGTAGAAGACGAAGACCCGCCCGGTCTCCCGGTCGACGAGGAGGCTGGGGTCGCCGTAGCCCTTGGGGGCGGCTTCCTTGCGCACGACCTGCTGCGGCTGCCAGGTGGCGCCGCCGTCGGTGCTGCGCCGCAGGACGACGCCGATGTTGCCGGGGAGGTCGCCGAGGGTGGGGCGTGCGTCGTACGCGGCGATGAGGGTGCCCTTGGTGGTGCGCGTCAGGGCGGGGATCCGGTAGTGGGGGGAGCCGGTGCCCGCGGTGGCGATGTCCTGCGAGGTGAGGGTGCCGGCGGTGACCGCGGTGCCGGCGGTGTCCTGCCCGGCGGCGCCGTGGGCGGCGGTGGTGCCCAGGACCAGCAGACAGGCGGCGCCGATGACCAGGGAGACTCTTCGCTGCATGAACAGGCCTCTTCTCGGAAGTGCGGGCGTGTGGGCGTGCGGTCGTGCGGGCGTGCGGGCGTGCGGGCGGAGCGGTGCGGGACGACGACGGGAGCGGCTGGGCCGGGCCCGGGTCGCGGGGAGCTAGGAGGCGGCGAACAGCTCCCGCACCCAGGTGAGCTGTGCGCGCCGGTGGTGACCGCCGCCGCCCTCGTGGCCGTTGAACTCGTAGACCCGCAGGTCCTTGGGCCCGCCGTAGCGGTGGTAGGCCGCGAAGCAGGTGGAGGGCGGGCAGACCGCGTCCATCATGGCGACGGAGAAGAACGCGGGGGCGGTGGCGCGGGAGGCGAGGACCGCGGCGTCGAGGTAGGACAGGGTGGTGAAGACGGTCCCGGCGCGGTCGCGGTGCAGGCTCAGGTACTCCGCGATCTCGGTGTAGGGCGGTGCGCCGGCGATCAGCGCCCCGCGCCGGATGTCGCACAGGAACGGCACGTCCGGCATGACACCGGCCAGGCCCGGGACGAGCGCGGCCACCGCGAGCGAGATGCCGCCGCCCTGGCTGTGCCCGGTCACGACGATCCGGTCCGGGTCGACGGCCGGGTGTGCGCGGGCGGCCTCGACGAAGCGCACGGCGTCGGTGAACAGGCGCCGGTAGTAGTGGTCGTGGGGGTCCTCCACGCCGCGGGTGAGGAAACCGGGGACCTCGCCGTTCAGGGCGGCGGTGTCGGGGGTGTCGCCGCCGGCCGTGGACCAGCCCTGGCCGCGCGTGTCCATGATGAAGTGCGCGTGACCGGCGGTCGCCCAGAGCGTCTGCTCGTGCGGCAGGCCGCGCCCCCGGCCATAACCGAGGAACTCCACGACGCAGCCGAGCGGCCCGTCGGCACCGGCAGGCAGGTGCAGCCAGCCCCGGACCTCCTCGCCCGCGAAGCCGGGCACGCTCACGTCGTAGGTCCTCACCTGGGTGAGACCGGTGTCCACGGGGGCGAAGCGGGGGGCTGCGCCGGCGGACCGGGCCTCACGCAGGGTCAGGTCCCAGAACGCGTCGAGGTCCGCGGGTTCGTCGAGGTCGGGCCGGAGCGCGAGGCATTCGGCGAGGGTGAGGTCCGTCAGTGGCATGAGGAGGCCCCGGGTGGGTGAGTGAGGGCGCGCGCACGGCGCAGCGGCGGGGGAAGGGCACGGGACGTCGGCGGACGGAGGGCCCGGCGGCGAGAACAGACGTCTGATGTCTGCTGTGTTGGGACCTTAGAGATCCGCCGGACAGCCGTCAAGGGCGCCCACGGAGGACGGCCCACGCGGCGGTGGGGCCGGCCCCCGTGCCACGGGACCGGCCCCACCACGGGAAGGCGCCTGGTCAGCGGCGGGCGCGGGCCTCCGCGATGCGCTGACGGACGGGCGCGTAGTGGTCGGTCAGCGCGGCCGCGAACTCGACCGGGTCCCGGTCCCGGACGGCGTCCACTATGCGCTTATGGTGGGCGATGGTGGCCACTTCGTGCTCATGGGTGAAGACGTCCAGATGCGGCGCGACGATGACGTACACGTCCCAGAACGCCGTGGACAGCTGCCCGATGAGGTCGTTGCCGAGGGGGGCGAGGAGCAGGGTGTGGAAAGCGCGGTCCGCCACGACGAAGCCCTGCCCCTCCCCGGCGCCCGCCCTGCGCATCTCGTCGACATGGCCCTCCAGGCGGTCGATCTGCTCGTCGGTGAGCGACTCCACGAGCCGCTCCGCCGTGCCCCGCTCGAACAGCTCCCGCACGTCGACGAGGTCCGCCAGCACCTGGAAGTCGTCGTCGGGGCTGAGCAGGCCACGGAACGTCAGGCTCTCCACCAGGGCGGAGAGGCTCAGCCGCCCCACGTAGGTGCCGTGGCCGTGCCGGACCTCGACGATGTCCAGCGCGGTGAGGATCCTGATGGCCTCCCGCACGCTGGAGCGGCTCGCGCCGAGCGCCTCGCACAGGGCCGGCTCGGTCGGCAGGGGGTCCCCCGGGCGCAGCTGGTTGCGCAGGATGTAGGACTTGATGCCGTCCACGACCTCCTGCCGCAACGGCTGCCGCGCCGGTCTGGGCTCCGGCTCCACACGTCGAGCAGCAGCTCCTTGTCCCACCGCCACCTCTTGACCCCTTTCCGCTGTCGGGCTACGTTCCCACGCTATCAAGGGTCGGACATCAGACGTCTGATGCATCCTGACGGGACGCCGTCCGCGTCCGCCTCCTTTTTCTGATTCCGCCCGTCATGTCTCCCGCCTGGAGGAACCCTTTGTCCGCGCGCAGCACAGCCGGCGTCGACCGCCGCGCCTTCCTCAGACTCACCGGCGCCATAGGGGTGGCGACCGCGATCACCGCCGGCCTGTCCGCCTGCGGAGGCCCGGGAAGCACCGCGGAGGGCTCCGGCGGCTCCGGCGCCGGAGCCGACACCCTCGAGGCCGGTCTCTCCTACCCGCTCTCCACCGGCTTCGACCCGATGATCACCTCGGGTGCGACCCCGTACGCCGCGAACATGCACATCTTCGAGGGGCTGGTGGACCTCGATCCGGCCACCCTGGTGGCGCGGCCCGCGCTGGCCACCGGGATGCCGAAGAAGATCAACGCGACCACCTACCGGGCCACCCTGCGCGAGGGCGCGACCTTCCACGACGGCTCGCCCGTCACCGCCGAGGACGTGGTCTTCAGCTTCGAACGGGTCCTGGACCCCGACAACGCCTCGCTGATGGCCCAGTTCGTGCCGTTCGTCGACCAGGTCGTGGCGGTCGACGAGGCGACGGTCGAGTTCAAGCTGAAGCACCCCTTCGCGCTCTTCCCCTCGCGCATATCCGTGGTGCGCATCGTGCCGAAGAAGATCGCCGGCGCCGACGCCAAGGCCTTCGACGCCAGCCCCGTCGGCTCCGGCCCGTTCCGCTTCGTCTCGGCGGTCCGCGAGGACAAGATCGTCATGGAGGCGTACGACAAGTACAACGGCCCGCACCCCGCCAAGGTCAGGAAGATGACCTGGCACCTGATGTCCGACCCCTCCGCCCGGGTCAGCGCCCTCAGGTCGGGCCGGGTCCAGGCGATCGAGGACGTGCCCTACATCGACGTGCAGGGCTTCACCGGGAAGGACAAGGTGGAGTCGGTCCAGTCCTTCGGCCTGCTCTTCCTCATGTTCAACTGCAAGGACGAGCGCTTCGCGGACAAGCGGGTGCGCCAGGCCCTGCACTACGCGCTGGACACCGAGAAGATCATCTCCACCGCGCTGCTCGGCAACGCCGAGCCCGCCACCGGTTACGTGCCGGCCACGCACCCCGATCACCACCGGGCCGCCACCGTCTACGGCCACGACCTCGACAAGGCCAGGAAGCTGCTCGACGACGCCGGCGTCGGCAAGCTCTCCTTCACCCTGCTGGTCACGGACACCGGCTGGGTCAAGGACATCGCCCCGCTGATCAAGGAGAGCTGGGCGGCGGCCGGTATCGAGGCGAAGCTCGACGTCGCCCAGTCCCCCGCCCAGTACGCCAAGGTCGACAAGGGCGACTTCGAGGTCCTGGCCGCGCCGGGCGACCCGTCCGTCTTCGGCAACGACGCCGACCTGCTGCTGCGCTGGTTCTACTACGGCTTCTGGCCGGAGAACCGCTACGGCTGGACCGGCACGGCCGCCTACCGGAAGACCAGGGCCCTGCTCGACGAGGCCGCCCGTGAGGCCGACGCGGACAGGCGCAAGGAGCTGTGGGGCCAGGTCACCGACCTGGTCGCGGAGGAGGCCGCGCTGTATCCGGTGCTCCACCGCAAGCTGCCCACCGCCTGGCAGGAGGGCGCCCTGACCGGCTTCAGGCCGCTGCCCACCACCGGTCTGTCCTTCGTGGACGTCGGTCGCGCCTGACCACGTCCACCCGGACCGCCGCCGCCCCGCCGGGACGGCGGCGGCCGTCGCCCCGAACGCTAGGAACCTCTCGATGGTTGCATTTCTCCGGCTCGCGCTGCGCCGCGTCGCGATGATGCCGGTGATGGTCCTCGGCATCGCGCTGCTGGTCTTCGTGGTCCTGCAGTTCTCGCCGGCCGACCCGGCGTACAACGCGCTCGGCGACTCCGCGAGTCCCGAGGCCCGCGCGGCGTTCGCCGAGGAGCACGGGCTCGACGACCCCTTGCCGGTGCGGTACTTCGCCTTCCTCGGCGATCTGGCGCGCGGTGACCTCGGGGTCACCGTGCCGCCCAGCCAGCCGGTCGCCGACCGGATCGCCACCGCGTTCCCGCTCACCCTCCAGCTCACGCTGCTGGGCCTGTCGCTGGCCGTCGTCCTGGCCCTCGTCCTCGGCGTCGTCAGCGCCGTGTACCGGGACCGCTGGCCCGACCAGGTCTTCCGGGTGCTGTCGATGCTCGGCATCGCGCTGCCCTCGTTCTGGCTGGGCGTGCTGCTCATCCAGCAGTTCGCTCTGAACACGCCGGTCTTCCCGACCGGCGGCTACGTCAACCCGGCCGACTCCTTCGGCGGCTGGCTGCGGAGCATGGCCCTGCCCGCGTTCGCGCTCGCCCTGCCGGTCGCCGCCTCACTGGCCCGCCTGGTGCGCACCTCGATGGTCGCCGAACTCGACCGCGACTACGTGCGCACGGCCCGGGGCAGCGGTCTGCCGCCGTTCCTGATCATCCGGTCGGTGCTGCGCAACTCCCTGATCACGCCGCTGACCGTGCTCGGCGTCAAGGTCGGCTACATGCTCAGCGGCGCGGTCGTCATCGAGGCGATCTTCGACCTGCCCGGCATGGGCAAGCTGATCCTCGAGGGCGTCACCGGAGGCGACGTGGCCCTCGTCCAGGGCACCGTGCTCACCATCGCGGTCGCCTTCCTGGTGGTCAACGTCGTCGTCGACCTGCTCTACCTGCTCGTCAACCCGCGTATCAGGACGGTGTGATGTTCGCCCCCCGATCCCTCGCCGAGCGGCTGTCACCCGGCACCCGCCTGCGCCGCCTGCCGGTGCCCTCCCGGATGGCCCTGGTGGTCCTCGTCGTGGTCGCGCTCGGCGCGGTCCTCGCCCCGCTGCTCACCCAGGACCCCCTCGCCACCGGCGTTCCCGCCCAGCCCCCGGGCGCCGAGCACTGGTTCGGCACCGACCGGGCCGGCCGCGACGTCTTCGCCCGGGTGGTGCACGGTGCGCGCTACTCGCTGGTCATCGGTCTCGGCGCGACGCTGCTGGCCCTGGTCGTCGGCTCGTGCCTGGGAGCGCTGGCCGCCACCTCGCGCCGGTTCGCCGACGAGGCGGTCATGCGCTCGCTCGACGTCGTGATGTCGTTCCCGCCGATCGCCCTGGCGGCGGTCCTGGTCGCGGTGTTCGGGCCCAGCGTGCCCGTCATCATCTTCACCATCGCGTTCGTCTACTCGCCCTCGCTCGCCCGGGTCGTGCGGGCGAACGTGCTGGAGCAGTACGGCGAGGACTACGTCGCGGCGGAGCAGGTCATCGGCGCCCGGCGCGGCCACATCGTGGCCCGGCACGTCGCCGTCAACTGCGCCGCGCCGGTCCTCGTCTTCGCGACCGTCATGGTGGCCGACTCGATCATCTTCGAGGCCAGCCTCTCCTTCATCGGCGCCGGCGTGCAGGACCCCGACCCCAGCTGGGGCAGCGTGCTGGCCTACGGCCGGCAGATCCTGCTGTCCGGCGGCTGGTGGGCCACGCTCTTCCCGGGCCTGTGCCTGCTGGTCACGGTGCTGGCCCTGAACGTCCTCTCCGAGGGCATGACGGACGCCGCCGCCTCCCCGGACAAGGCACGCGCCGACGGGGGCGACCCGGCCAAGGAGACCGCCGCCGCGCCCGCCGCCGACAGCTCCGAGGTGGACGCCGCGCTCGAAGAGCTCGCCGTGCGGCTCGAGGCCGCCGGGCCCGCCGTCCGGCCGCTCCCCGACGACGCCCCGGACCTGCTCGTCGTCCGCGGCCTGACGATCCGCTTCCCCGACCGCTACGGCGACACCCGTGTCGTCGACGGCATCTCCTTCACCGTGCGTGAGGGCGAGACCCTCGGCCTGGTCGGCGAGTCCGGCTGCGGAAAGTCCGTCACCAGCCTCGCGGTGATGGGGCTGCTGGCCCGCAACGCCGAGGTGGAGGGCGAGATCCTCTACCGGGGCAGGGACCTGCTGAGGCTGGCGCCCAGGGAGCGCCGCGCGCTGATGGGCCCGGAGATCGCCATGGTCTACCAGGACGCCCTGTCCTCCCTCAACCCGTCGGTGCTGATCGGCACCCAGCTGAAGCGGCTGACCTCCCGCGGCGGCACCCGGACCCCCGCCGAACTGCTCGAACTGGTCGGCCTGTCCCCCGGGCGCACCCTGCGCAGCTACCCCCACGAGCTCTCCGGCGGCCAGCGACAGCGCGTGCTCATCGCCATGGCGCTCTCCCGCAGCCCCCGGCTGCTGATCGCCGACGAGCCGACGACCGCGCTGGACGTCACGGTGCAGGCCCAGGTCGTCGAGCTCCTGACCCGGCTGCGCGACGAGCTCGGCTTCGCGATGGTCCTCGTCTCGCACGACCTGGCCCTGGTCGGCGACCTCGCCCACCGGGTCGCGGTGATGTACGCCGGCCAGGTCGCCGAGACCGGCGACACGCGGGCCCTGCTGACCGACCCGGCGCACCACTACAGCCGCGGCCTGCTCGGTTCCGTCGTCTCCCTGGAGGCGGGCGCGGAGCGGCTGCACCAGATCCGCGGCGTCGTGCCCGCGCCCAGGGCGTTCGGCGCCG
>NZ_JACADT010001270.1:0-1333 GCF_013421635.1 Streptomyces sp. UH6
TCGGGGTCGTCCAGCTCGGTGCCGTCGTCCACCGCGAACAACAGGCGTGGCTCGCCCTGCCGGTAGGCCGTGCCGACCGGCGGACTGGCGGCGTGGATCGCGAGCAGGGCGACCAGGTAGGGCAGGTCGGGGTCCCGGCGCCGGGCGTCGGCGAGCAGACCGGACAGGCGGCGGGGCGCGTCGGGCGGCAGGTCGAGCAGCTCGGTGGCGGCGCCCAGCTGCTCCTCGCTGAACCGGCTGTCGTCCGGAGTGGCGATCAGGTCGGGCTCGGGCATCTCGGCGCCCAGGTGCTCCCGCTCGGCCGGCGGGGTGAGCAGCAGGTCGACCAGGTCGCCGAGCCGGACCGAGCCGGGGGTGCGCAGGCCGGTGCCGTGCGCGAAGAAGGCGTCCGTCACCCGGATCGACTGTTCGACCGGCAGCGGCAGGACGGGCGCGAGGAGCTGACCGTAGAGGTCGGTGCCGGCGGTGCGGGCGGGGGCGGCGAAGGCCTGGCGGTCCTGCTCGGCGCGGAACAGCGGGCCGGCCTCCAGCAGCCGGGACTGGAGCTGGGTGTGACGGCGGATGCAGTCCTTGACGATGTCCACCAGCTCGGCGGCCCGGCGCTTCTGCGAGGGGTCCTCGGACTCGTCGCGAGCCTTGCGGATGTTGGTGAGGATCGCGTTCTCGTGCCGGTAGCGGTCGGCGACGTGGTCCAGCGCCTCGGCGATCATGTCGGGCACGGTGTTCAGCCAGTCCACGGCGCGGACGTTGCGCCGGGTGGCCTCCAGCGCACGGCGCAGCGTCTCGGAGTACTGGACGGTGCGGTAGCGGGCCTGCTCGGCGGCGAGCTGGGCGTCGGCGAGGCGACCGCGGTTGATCAGCACCTCGAGCTTGACCTCGGCGGCGATCTGCGCGCTGGTGACGTCGGTGTCGAGGGCGCCGACCAGGACGTTCACCGCCTCGTCGGTGGTGCGCAGGTAGACGCCACCACCGGGGCCGGGCACCTCCTCGATCAGCTTGAAGTCGTAGTCGCGGCGCACGTAGACGCCGTCGGCGGTGAAGGTGCCGTAGACGGCCCGGAAGCCGCGGTCCACGCTGCCGACGTTGATCAGGCTCTCCAGCACCCAGCGGGCCACCCGCTCGTGCTCGGCGGTGGGACGGCGGGGGGCCTGGGCCGCGACGCGGGGGGTGAGGCGGGCGACGATCTGCTCGTGGTCGGCGCCGGTGTCGAAGTCCATGGTGAGGGTGACCAGGTCGATGGCGGCGAGCGCCACCTCGGCCATGCCGTAGACCGTGAACTCTCCCGAGAGGTTGACCTTGCGCGCGTCCAGGTCGTGCAGCGGGGCGGTGCAGG
>NZ_JACADT010001271.1:0-1332 GCF_013421635.1 Streptomyces sp. UH6
CGAGCAGTGCCTCGAGTTCCGCGTCGGTGGCGAGCGGCAGGGCGCCCAGCGGCCGGTGCGGGTCGTCGGCGAGGGCGGTCAGCAGCGTGGTGAGCTGTGCGGCCATGCGCCGGGCGGTGGCGTCGTCGAACAGGCCGGTGCTGTAGGTGAGCAGGCCGTGCAGGGCCCCGTCGTCGGCCTCGGCGAACTCCCAGGTGAGGTCGAACGCCGCGTGCCGCAGCTCGGTCTCGGCGTCGGTGACCTCCAGGCCCGGCAGGCCGGTCGCGGCGGACGGGGTGTTCTGCAGGACGACCATCACCTGGAAGAGCGGGGTGCGGCTGGTGTCGCGTTCGGGGCGCACCTCGTCCACCACCCGTTCGAAGGGCACGTCCTGGTGGGTGAAGGCGTCGAGCACGGTCCGCCGTACGCCGGAGAGGAACTCCGGGAAGGGCTGCTCGGGGCGCACCTCGGAGCGCAGGACCAGGGTGTTGACGAAGAAGCCGACCAGGCCCTGCGTCTCGGGCAGGTCGCGGCCGGAGGTGACGGTGCCGACGGCGATGTCCTGCCCGCCGGTCAGCCGGGCCAGGTAGGCCTGGGTGGCGGCGACGAGGGTGGTGAACAGGGTGGCGCCGCGTTCCTGTCCGGCCCGGATGAGCCGGCGGGCGGTGTCCGGCGGCAGCACCAGGCGGGTGGTGGCGCCGTCGGCGGCGCGCACCGGCGGGCGCGGCCGGTCGGTCGGCAGGTCGAGCGGTTCGAGGCCGGCCAGCCGCTCCTTCCAGTACCCGAGGTGCTCTCCGGCGGCCGCGTCGGCGACGGTGCGCTGCCAGTGCGCGTAGTCGGCGTACTGCACCGGCAGCGCGGGGAGTTCGCCCGTGGCGGTGCCGGTCTCGGCCCGGTAGAGGTGGAAGAGGTCGCCGGTGAGGATGCCGGTGGACCAGCCGTCGGTGACGATGTGGTGCGTCACGAGGGCCAGGACGTGTTCGTCGCCGGACAGCCGCACCAGCGCGGGGCGCAGCAGCGGTCCGTGGCGCAGGTCGAAGGGGCGCGTGCGGGCCTCCGTGAGGAGTTCCTCCAGCCGCACCCCGCGGTCGGGTGCGGGCAGGCCGGACAGGTCGTGCAGCGGCAGCGGGACGTCCTGCGGCGGGTGCACGATCTGCACGCCGTGGCCGTCGGCCGAGTCGAAGGTGGTGCGCAGCGACTCGTGGCGGGCGACGACGGACCGCAGCGCCCGGGTGAGGGCTCCGGTGTCCAGGCGGCCGCGCAGGCGCAGCGCGAGCGCGGTGACGTATGCGGCGTCGCCGGGCGCGAACTCCTCGAGGAACCAGAGGCGTTGCTGCGCGTAGGACATCGGCG
>NZ_JACADT010001272.1:0-1331 GCF_013421635.1 Streptomyces sp. UH6
CGGCCAGCCGGCGCAGCAGCTCCCGCTCGGTCCGCTGGAGCGCGCCGACCAGCGCCTCCGGGTCCTCCGCGGTCAGGAAGCCGGCGTGGACGCCGAAGAACCGCTGCAACGCGTCACAGTGCTCCATGGTGGGCCGCCGGTCGCCGTTGAGCAGCGCACCGGCCTGCTGGCGGGACATGCCCGCACCGTCGGCGATCTCCCGCTGGGTGTAGCGGCGGCCGTCCGGCCGGAGCCGGGTGCGGCGCAGCAGGTCGAGCCGCTGCAGGAAGCGGGTCTGCACGTCGCGTTCCCCGCCCGGCCGGCCGTTCAGCAGGGCCTTCACCACGCCCTCGGGGACACCGGAGGCCGCCGACAGGCGCGCCACGTCGAACACCTCGGCACGGGAGACGCCGAGGCGGTCGGCCAGCGAGCAGACCCGGGCGGTCACCGCCCGTAGCGGGGCGGCCTCACCGGCCCCCCGGTCCTCCATGTCACCCGCCACCGCAGCTCTCCCGCGTCGCGTCCGTCCGGACGCGGTGAGACTAGCGGTCACCCGGACGACCCTCCAGGTCCCGCCACAACTGTGGCCGGATCCGGCCGCCAACACCCCTGAAATGCCACAATGGTTGACACGCGTGGTGCCCGACCGGGAGGATCAGGGCCGCCGACGGGGCCGAGAGGGGGACCTCCCGATGACAGCTCGGGCAGGGGGCCGGCGCCCGCAACCGCGGCCGGGGCCCGAAGAGGCCTATCTGAGGGACTACACGGCGTTGCTGGAGAGTGTGTCCTTCCCGTCGGTGCTGCTCGACCGCGCCTGGGACGTGGTGGTCGCCAACACGGCGTTCACCGAGCTGTTCCGCTCCGTCGGGCCGCACCCCACCGCCATGCCGGGCGACAACTTCCTGCGCTTCGTCCTCTTCCACCCCGACGCCGGCCAGGTGCTCGCCGACCGGGAGGTCCGGTGGTGCCTGCCGGCTCTCGCCCGGTTCGCCCACCTCAGCGAACGGTACGGGGACGACCCGGTCCTTCAGGCGGTGCGGCGCGAGATCGCCGAGGACCCGCTCATGGAGGCCGCCTACCGGCAGGGGCTCCCGCACTGGGTGCGCACCGTGGGGGAGCGCGCGGCGCGTGAACACGACGGCTCCGTACGGCAGTTGGTGCGCCCGGGCGCGGGGCGGGGAGTGCGGGAGTGCCGCCTCGTGGTGGAGGCGCCCGCCGCGTTCGCGGAACTGGGCTACGAGCGGATGACGCTGGTGCTCCCCGGACCCGATCCGGAGCCCGGGCCCGCCGCGGACGCACCCGAGCGTTCTCCGCGCGGCCGCGGCCACCTGTCGCTGGTGCACTCCGTCACC
>NZ_JACADT010001273.1:0-1326 GCF_013421635.1 Streptomyces sp. UH6
GGCGGCCGCCCCGACGACGAGGAGGGCCGGTGAGACCGGGCGCGCGGCGGGCGACGGAAACCGGGCGCGCCCCGGCACCCGACTTTGTAGGGTGTGACGCCTGGTCACGGGGGTGACCGGGGAGGGGAAAGCATGTCTGAGAAGGACACCGTGCTGGAGCACCCGGCGGTCGACGGTCTGGCGCCCGGCAACGGCTACAGCCCGCTGGTCGTGGCGGAGGGCCGCCTGGTGGTGATCTCCGGCCAGGTCGCGCTGGACGCCGCGGGACGGGTGGTCGGCGAGGGGGACGTCACCGCGCAGGCCCATCAGGTCTTCGGCAACCTCGAGCGGTGCCTGAAGGCGGCCGGCGCCACCTTCGCCGACGTGGTCAAGCTCGGCTTCTACGTCACCCGGATCGCGGACCTCCCCGAGGTGCGGGTGGTCCGCGACGCCTACATCGACCTCGGCCGCCCGCCGGCGAGCACGGCGGTGGAGGTGTCGGCGCTGATCCGTCCCGAACTCCTGCTGGAGGTCGAGGCGTACGCGGTGATCCCCTGGTGACCGCCGCGGACGGGACGGGCCGGGCGGACCGGACGGAGCGGGCGGGCGGGCTCCCGGTGGGCCGGGTGGGCTTCGGCGCCATGCGGCTGCCCACGGCCCCGGGCCCGGAGCGGGAACGGGCCGTCGGCGTCGCGCGCCGGGCCGCCGAACTCGGGGTGACGCTCGTCGACACGGCCTACATGTACGGCTGGGGCGCCAACGAGGAGTTGCTGGCCGACGCCCTGCATCCGTATGCGGAGGGCCTGCTGATCGCCACCAAGGTCGGCATCGTGCGGTCCGGCGGCCCCGAGGGGTGGGCCCACGACGGCCGCCCCGAGAGTCTGCGCCGCCAGACCGAACAGGCCCTGCGGAGACTGCGTCTGGACCGGATCGAACTGCTCCAGCTCCACCGGCTCGACCCCGCCGTGCCGGTCGCCGAGCAGGTCGGGGCCCTCGGGGAGCTGCGCGCCGCGGGCCTGGTGCGCCGCATCGGGCTGTCCGAGGTCACCGCGGAGCAGCTTGCCGAGGCGCGACGGACGGCTCCGGTCGCGAGCGTGCAGAACCGGTACGGCCTGTTCAGCCGTGAGCACGAACGGGTGCTGGACGCCTGTGAGGCCGCGGACATCGCCTTCCTGCCGTGGCGTCCGGTCGCGGCGTGGGACTCCGCCGGGGTGACGGCCGTGGCGGCGGAGTCCGGCGCCACGCCGCAACAGGTGCTGCTGGCCTGGCTGCTGGCCCGTTCACCGGTGATGCTGCCGATCCCGGGCACGGCGTCGGCGGCGCACCTGGAGGAGAACGTCGCGGCGG
>NZ_JACADT010001274.1:0-1325 GCF_013421635.1 Streptomyces sp. UH6
GCGGTCTGGGGACCGCCACCCATCTGCGCGCGCTGATGCGGCGCGAGACCGGCCTCTCCCCGTCCGAGTACCGGCGCCGCTTCGGCCCCGCCGGCCCGGGGGGCCCGCCCTCCGCCCCGGAGTAGGCCCCCACGACACGGTCCGCGCCTCCTGGGCGGACTCCTGCCGTCCCGGGCGTCACGTCCCGGGGGATCATCTCCCGGGCGTCACCGGGCGGGCGTCACGTCCCGGACGCGCTCCCCCCGGCCTCCAGCGTGGTGACGGTCTCCCGCAGCCACGCCGTCTCGGCGCGCCCGGTGGCCCGTGCGACGGTGAGGACGCCGCGCCGGAACGGGTCGTCCAGTTCCTCGGCGCGCAGCGGCCGGTCGCCGTCGAGGAAGAAGCTGGAGGGTTCCTCCAGGAACGCCAGCCGTTGCCGCAGCACCGCGGCCTGCGCGGCCGGGTCCTCCAGGTGGCGGAGGAAGGCGAGCAGGGTGAACCAGCGGTTCTCGTCGGTGATGTCCAGCCGCTCCGGCGTGGCGAGCCTGCGGCGCAGTTCCCGTTCCCCTTCCGCGGTGAGCGTCAGGACGTGCCGTGGGGCCGCCGCGGCCCCCGGTTCGGTGGCCCGCACCAGCAGCCCGGCCTTCTCCATCCGTTTGAGGGCCGGGTAGAGCGTGCTCTCGGCCACCGGTCGCACGTGGCCGATCAGGGCGGTCAGGCGCTTGCGCAGGCCGTAACCGTGCAGCGGCGAGTCGCGGAGGAATCCGAGGATGGCCAGTTCGAGCATGGAGGCATTCTCGCGTACATCGAGCCCGGTGTACCTCGATGTCGATGTATCCTCACCGCGTCAGGATGTCGACGGCGGCCCGCGGGGCCCGCCGCGGAAGGGGTGACGGCGATGCGCCAGACGGATTTCGACGGCCGGGGCAGCCAGGTCCGGTGGACCCAGACGCCCGGCGCGGAGCCGGCCCGGGTGTACGTCCACGGGCTGGGCGCCGCGTCGGCCGTGTACCACGCGCATGTCGCGGCCCGCGGCGAACTGGCCGGGCGGCGCAGCCTCTTCGTCGATCTGCCCGGTCACGGGATCAGCGACCGGCCCGCGGACTTCGGTTACACGCTGGAGGACCACGCGGACGCCCTGACGGCCGCGCTGGACGCGGCCGGGGTGCGCGGGGCGGAGCTGGTCGGGCACAGCATGGGCGGTTCGGTGGCGATCGTGCTGGCCCACCGGCGGCCGGAGCTGGTGGCCCGGCTGGTCCTCACCGAGGCGAACCTCGACCCGCACCCGCCGACGACGGCGGGGAGCGGCGCGATCGCCGCGTACGGCGAGGAGGAGTTCGTCACCG
>NZ_JACADT010001275.1:0-1324 GCF_013421635.1 Streptomyces sp. UH6
AGCTCCACGGCGCGGAAGACCGCCTCCCGGCGCAGCTCCAGGGGCCGCCGCGGGTCGTCGGCGGCGCCGACCCACGACGCCAGCCAGGCCAGGAAGTCGGCCGGGGCCACCCGGGGGTCGAGGTAGGAGGTCAGGTTGTCCAGGGTCGCGAAGACCGGGGCGAGGACGGTGTCCAGACCGGCGGTGAATCGCTGCGCGAAGTCGTCGTCGGCGTACAGGGCGGGCAGCTGGGAGCCGATCGGGTACCTGCTCGGCAGGCCGGGTACGGCGGCGCGGCTCATGCCCCTGCCTCCGGCCGGGTGGAGGTGACGACCACCTGGTGCTGGTAGGAGAAGACCAGCGTGCCCGGATCGATGTCGATGCGGTCCGTCGGCGCGCCACGCCGGCCGGTGATCGGGTCGGCGGGGAAGAGGCGGATCTCCTCCACGAGGGCGTTGCCCGCGGCGCGCTGGAGCACGCCGAACACCTCGCCGTACTGGACCGGCCGCCCGAACGGCCACCCGGTGCCGTCCAGACCGCCGTGCAGCGGGTTGAGGTGCCGGAACAGGGCGTCGAGCGACGCCTCGCGCACCCGGTCGGTGTCGCCCGGTGCCGCGGTGAGCCGGGCGACCACGGTGACGCCCTGGTAGACCGGCGGCTCGACGACCAGGCGGGTGCCGATCAGGCGCCGCTCGTCGAGGCTCTCGGTGATCGCCCGCAGCACCTGCTCGGAGGGGATCAGCTGCTCGAAGCGGAGCCGGTCGTCGCCCTCGTCGGCCACCGCGTCCGGCACCACCAGGACCCGTACCGCGCCCGCGGCGTCCTCGGCGGGCAGGCACCTGACCCGCCGGACCGAGGGCGCCGCCTGGCGGCTGATGATCTCGTAGTCCTCGGCGGTCACCGCGCGTTCCTGCATCCGCAGCGCCTGCGGCGCGCGCAGCCGGGCGTTCTCGACGGTCTCGCCGGCGACGCCGCCGCGCGCCGCCTCCCGGTTGACGACCCGGGCGACGTACGGGACGGAGGAGCGCAGCACGGAGATGGCGCCACGGGCGACGTTGCCGTCCGGGCCGCCGCCGGTGCGGTAGCGGGCCACCCGCACCTGGGCGCCCTTGGGCGGTACGGCGCCGCACTGCCGCAGCGTGCCGTCCGGCTCGCGCAGCACCGGGGGGAAGCCGAACTCGCCGGTGGTGGCGTCCACCCGGACGTGCCGGTCGTCGGGGCCGGAGCGGCCGAAGTGCTCGACCACGTCCCAGCGTTGCCAGCCGTCGGCCGTGGACACCTCCACCACGGGGGGCTCGCCGTCGAGGAGGACGGGCGGGCGGCCGAGCCGGAACGTCTGTCCCGC
>NZ_JACADT010001276.1:0-1321 GCF_013421635.1 Streptomyces sp. UH6
GCGGCAGATCTGGGCGCGGACGGTCGACGGCACCGTGCTGCCGGTCCGGGCCGTGCACGCCGCGCAGTCGCTGGGCTTCCTGCGGCCCGGTGCCCACCCGCAGATCCTGTCCTGCGGCTCCTGGTTGCGGCTGCGCACGCCCTACGGTTCCGTCGCGGTCCGGCGGGCCGGACGTCTCGGCGGCCTGGGCGTCGGCGTCGCCTGACGCGTCCCGCCGACGCGTCCCGCCGCCGCGTTCCATCAGATGCGTCCCGCCCGATGCCCTGCGTCCGCGCGGCCTGCCCCGGCATCGGCCGGAGGTCGCTTCCCCTTCCGGGGGCCGCTCGGACGGTTCCGCGCCCGGCGACGGGGTCAGAACCGCGGACGGGTTCCGTCAGGCGGTCGTGGAGGCCGTTCCGTCGTCCGGGTGGACCGTGATGTGGTCGGCCTGGAGTTCCAGGGCCACCCGGTCGCGCATGTCGAGCGCCTTGGTGTACTCGGCGGGCAGCTGGAGGCGGCCCGCCCGGTCCAGGGTCGCGTACTCCCGGGAGACCAGGCGCTCGTGACCGGTGGCCTGGTCCAGTTCGCTGCGGCGCAGCACCTCCGTGGCGGTGCGGCCGTCGCGGATCGCCACGGTGCGACGGACCTCGTCGGCGACCGCCTTGTCGTGGGTGACGATCACCACCGTGGTGCCCAGCCGCTCGTTGGCGGTGCGGAAGGCGCCGAAGATCTGCTCCGCCGTCCGGGAGTCCAGCTCGCCGGTGGGCTCGTCGGCCAGCAGCACCGCCGGGTTGTTGGCCAGCGCCACCGCGATGGCCACCCGCTGCTGCTGGCCGCCGGAGAGTTCGTGCGGGCGGCGGTCGCCCAGGTCGGCGACGTCGAGCATGGAGAGCAGTTCCATGGCCCGTTCCGCCTGGTCCCGGCGGCGGGCCCGGACCCCGCGCAGCCGCATCGGCAGGGTGACGTTCTGCGCGGCCGTCAGGTAGGGCAGCAGGTTGCGGGCGGTCTGCTGCCAGACGAAGCCGACGACCTCGCGCCGGTAGGCCAGACGGGCGCGGGCGTTCATGGCGAGCAGGTCGTGCCCCGCGACCCGCGCCGTGCCGGCGGTCGGCGTGTCCAGGCCGGACAGGATGTTCATCAGCGTGGACTTGCCGCTGCCGGACGCGCCGACCAGGGCCATCAGCTCGCCCTCGCGGACCAGCAGGTCGAGGCCCTGGAGCGCCTGCACCTCGACCCCGCCGACCGAGAAGATGCGCACCAGCCGGTCGCAGGTGATCAGCGCGTCGTGGCCGTAGGCGGGCCGTTCGCGGTCGGCCGTGACCCGGTGCGCCAGGTCGGCGAG
>NZ_JACADT010001277.1:0-1319 GCF_013421635.1 Streptomyces sp. UH6
GCAGCCGGACGGGGCGGGCGCCGGTGGCGGCCACCAGCACGTCGTAGCCGACGGGCCCCTGGTCGGTGTCGGCCTCCTTGTCGGCGGGGCGCACGCCGGTGACCCGGCGGCCCAGCCGCAGGTCGATGCCGAGGCCGGTGAAGTCGACGTCGAAGGCGGCCTCGTCGCCCTTGCCGAGCAGCACGCCCTTCGACAGCGGCGGCCGGTCGTACGGCGGGTGGGGTTCCGCGCCGATCAGCGTCACCGGGCCGTCGAAGCCCTGCTCGCGCAGCGCCACCGCCGTCCGGACCCCGGCCATGCCGGCGCCGGCGATCACCACCCGCCGTCCGGACCGTTCCCGCGTCTGCTCGCTCACGCCCTCGCTCACTCCCTCACCATAGACACCGGACCGCCGGACTCACGGACGGATCTCCTCCACGACACTGGTGCCGCTGCCCGCCCGGGACTCCCACTCCCAGGTCTCCTCCAGCCGGATCCGCCCGTCGGGCAGCTCGACCACCCGTGAGAGGCAGTGCCCGGAGGCGGTCGCGCCGTCCCGGGTCAGCTGGACGTAGCGGAAGTCGACGCGGTCGTCCTCACGGGTGCCGACCAGGTACCCGCGGGTGATGTCGCCACCCTGATAGGTGGCCCACACCTGCCCGTCGCGCTCGTGGTAGTCGAACCGGGTCGCGGAGCCGACCTGGCCGGGCACCTGGGTGGTCTCATCGGCGATCGGGGCCATCAGCAGGCCGTCGAGGGAGCGGGGCACGGGTGACTCTCTTTCAGCGTCGTGGAACCGCGGGTTAGGGTGGCGACGGTAAAGCACTCGCGGGAGCCCGGACGCACCGGGCTGAGAGGGAGGCTGGCGGCCTCCGACCGTACGAACCTGATCCGGGTCATTCCGGCGAAGGGAGGAGCGGGACGTCATGACGTCCGACGTACTGGTGGTGGGCGGCGGCATCGTGGGCCTGGTGACCGCCTGGCGGGCCGCGCAGCAGGGCGCGGCCACCGCGGTGGTGGATCCGGAACCGGGCGGCGGGGCGGCCTTCGTGGCCGCCGGGATGCTGGCCGCGGTGACCGAGCACCATCACGGCGAGCAGGATCTGCTGGCCCTCAACCTGGAGTCGGCGCGCCGCTGGCCCGCGTTCGCCGAGGAGCTGACCGAGGCGTCCGGCACGGACGTGGGGTACCGCGAGACGGGGACCCTGGCGGTCGCCCTGGACGCCGACGACCGTGCGGAACTCCGCGAACTCGCCCTGCTGCACCGGCTGCACGGCCTGTCGTCGGAGTGGCTGACCGGCCGGGAGTGCCGCCGGCTGGAGCCGATGCTGGCGCCGGGC
>NZ_JACADT010001278.1:0-1319 GCF_013421635.1 Streptomyces sp. UH6
GCCGGGCGCCGCCGCCGGACTGGACGGCGTCGAGTACGCCTCCATGGCCCTGATCAGCCTCGCCTTCCGGCGCTCCGAGGCGGACGCCCAGCTGCCGGAGGGCAGCGGCTTCCTGGTGCCCCCGGTCGACGGCCGGACCATCAAGGCGTCCACCTTCGCCTCCCGCAAGTGGGGGTGGATCGCCGAGGAGGACCCCGGGGTCCTGGTCGTGCGCACGTCGGTCGGCAGGTACCAGGAGACCGCGATCCTGGGCCGTTCGGACCAAGAACTGGTCGAGGTCTCACGGCATGATCTGCACGAGGCCACCGGACTGACCGCCGAGCCGATCGCGACGACGGTCACCCGCTGGGACGACGGCCTGCCACAGTATCCGGTGGGTCACCACAGCCGGGTCGCCCGGATCCGGGAGCAGATCGCCGCCGTCCCCGGCCTTGCCGTCTGCGGCGCCGCCTACGACGGTGTCGGGGTGCCCGCCACCATCGCCGGCGCCTACGCGGCCGTCGACGCACTGAGTGCCGACCCGGTGCTCGGCCTCGGAACCGGAAAGTGAGAATAGGGTCATGAGTGACGAAGCCCCCGCCAAGATCCCCAACATCGGCAAGAAGGCGAAGGACCTCAACGAGGTCATCCGCTACACCCTGTGGTCCGTCTTCAAGCTGAAGGACGTCCTCCCCGAGGACCGCGCCGGCTACGCCGACGAGGTCCAGGAGCTGTTCGACCAGCTCGCCGCCAAGGACGTCACCATCCGCGGCACCTACGACGTGTCCGGCCTGCGCGCCGACGCCGACGTGATGATCTGGTGGCACGCCGAGACCGCCGACCAGCTCCAGGAGGCGTACAACCTCTTCCGCCGCACCCGGCTGGGCCGCTCGCTCGACCCGGTCTGGTCCAACATGGCGCTGCACCGCCCCGCCGAGTTCAACCGTGCCCACATCCCGGCCTTCCTCGCCGAGGAGGAGGCCCGTGACTACGTCTGCGTCTACCCGTTCGTCCGCTCCTACGAGTGGTACGTGCTGCCGGACGAGGAGCGCCGGGCGATGCTCGCCGAGCACGGCAAGATGGCCCGCGGCTTCGCCGACGTGCGCGCCAACACGGTCGCCTCGTTCGCGCTCGGCGACTACGAGTGGCTGCTCGCCTTCGAGGCGAACGAGCTGCACCGCATCGTCGACCTGATGCGCCACCTGCGCGCCTCCAAGGCGCGGCTGCACGTCCGCGAGGAGATCCCCTTCTACACGGGGCGCCGCAAGAGCGTGGCCGAGCTGGTGGAGGGCCTCGCCTGAGGACCCCCGCCCGAGGTTCCGGCCGACGGCGCCGGCGGT
>NZ_JACADT010001279.1:0-1318 GCF_013421635.1 Streptomyces sp. UH6
CGGGGGTCTCGGGGGCCTGCCCGGCATGGGCCGGGGCCCGGGCCGGGCATAGGGAGGACGCGTAAGGCGTTGCATCGCGAGGGAGGGGAAGGAAAGATCCTACCCAAGCAGTAGAGGCAAGTTTTTGCCTGTCCATTACTCTTGAGCCCAAGGCCGCGCAAGGTGGCCATGGAGGAGTGAAATGAGGAGCAGCAACCCGGTCTTCTCGCGACGGGGGTTCAGCCGCGACAACGGCTACGCGGGCTTCAACACCGCGCCGCAGGCCGGGGGAGCAGCTGTCGGCACGCAGGGTGCCAACCCGTACGCGCAGAACCCGCAGGCGCAGAACCCGTACGCGCAGAACCCTTACGCCCAGCAGGACGCCGCCCAGTACGGCGCCCCGCACGCCCCGGTGTCCGCCGGCCGCATGACGATGGACGACGTCATCATGCGCACGGCGACGACGCTCGGTGTCCTGATCGTCACCGCCGCGCTCGCCTGGGCGCTGCTGCCGGTCGACATGGGCAACATCAACCGTTCCTACGGCATCGCGATCGGCGCGGCCCTCATCGGCTTCGTGCTGGCGATGGTCCAGTCGTTCAAGCGCAAGGCCTCGCCGGCGCTGATCCTGACCTACGCGGCCTTCGAGGGCGTCTTCCTCGGGGTCCTGTCCAGCATCGTCGACACGCACATCGCGAGCGGCGCGGCCATGCAGGCCGTGCTCGGCACGATGGCGGTCTTCGCGGCGGTCCTGTTCGCGTACAAGATGCGCTGGATCCGGGTGAACCGCCGCTTCGCCGGCTTCGTCATGGCGGCCGCGCTGGGCTTCGTCCTGCTGATGATGGTCAACATGCTGTTCGCCGTCTTCGGCGGCGGTGACGGCCTCGGCTTCCGCAGCGGCGGCATGGGCATCATGTTCGGCGTCATCGGCGTCCTGCTCGGCGCCTGCTTCCTCGCCCTGGACTTCAAGCAGGTCGAGGACGGCATCGCCTACGGCGCGCCGCGCGAGGAGTCGTGGATGGCCGCGTTCGGCCTGACGCTGACCCTGGTCTGGATCTACACGGAGTTCCTCCGTCTGATCGCGATCCTGAACAGCAGCGACTGATCACCGCTCCTCCGCTCGAGCGAGGAAGGGCCCCGGGTCTCCCGGGGCCCTTCCGGCGTTCCGGGGCGCGGGTGGGGCCGGAGGGCGGCGTGGGGCGGCGTAGGCTCACGGTGTGGTTGATACGACGCCCCTGACCCGTGCCGTGGAACAGTTCGCCGACCGGTTGCGCGCCGCGCCGCAGAGCCGGCTTCAGCGCGGGGCGGCGGGGGAGGCGCTGGGCCTGGCGCGGGAGCT
>NZ_JACADT010000128.1:0-9285 GCF_013421635.1 Streptomyces sp. UH6
ACCGACGCCCAGCCAGACGACGAGCGAGGCGAGGCGGCCGCCGAAGTCCGCCCCGGAGTGGAAGTACAGGAGGTCGCGGACGCCTTCGACGAAGCCCGCGCCGTTCCAGAAGGCGTGCAGCGCCCCGAAGAAGCCGTGCTGCAGTTCGGGGCGGAAGATGCCTCCCGAGGAGGTGAAGTTGAGCATCACGAAGAGCGTCATCATCGCCAGCGTGGTCCACCGCTTGAGGAACGTGTGCAGACCGACACCGATCGCGACGATGCCCGCCGAGTAGAGCCAGGCCATGCCCCACACGCCGGTGAGGCCGTGGTCGACGACGTGGAACACCGGGCCCGCCAGGACGGCGCCGATGACGCTGACCACCAGCGAGGTCACCAGGCCGACGGCGGCCCGGGTCCACAGCCGCAGGGCCGCACCGGCGGCGCCGATGGCGGCGACACTGGCGTAGGAGCCGATGCTGACGGTGACCAGGAGGAAGAAGAGTCCCTGTCCGGTGGGGTCCCCGTCGGCGGTCGGCGCCACGTCCGTCACCGTCAGGACGGCGTCCTGCCCGGCCGCGACCGTCCGGAAGACGCCCTCGGCGACGGTGGCCGTGGTGTCGGAGTTGCCCTTGGCGACCAGCAGTTTCGGGTGGCCGGCGGACGGCACGTACGCGGCCGCCAGGTCGCGGTCCATCAGGCGGTCCACGGCGGCGTCACGGGTGGCGACGGTCGTGACGTCGAGGGCGTCACCGGCTTCGTCCTTCAGGGTCTGGGCCAGCACCTGCACCCGCGCACCCGTCCCGACGACGGCCACCTTCATCCCGTTCGGCTCGGGCGCGTGGAAGGCGCTCAGGTAGGCGAGCCCCATCCCCAGGCACATCAGCAGCGGGGTCAGCAGATGGAGGGCGACATGGCCGAGGATCCGGCCCGTACGGGGAGCCGCGTGCGCGGGAGCCCCGTCCGGAACGGCGGCGGCCGGGGAAGCGGTCATGGCGAGCGGTCCCTTCGACGGTCGGCAGATTAATTGGTAAATGCAACTACTTTCATTGCATAGTACACCTATTTTCCGAGGACCCCCTGACCCGCACCCCTGGACCCACCCCGGGCACCCCTCGGCGCGCGTTCACTCTCCTGTACGCCGGACAGCCAGCTGAACGCCAACCCTTGTCAGCCCCCGGAGGGATCCCTATCGTCACGAGGAGAAAGCGCTTTCTCAAACCCTGTTGTCATGATCACGACAGACATCACGACGGGTAGTCCGTTCCTGCACCTGCACCCGGAGAGAGAGAACGACGATGGGACGAGCAGTCGGTTTACGACTCTTCAAGACCTTGGCCATCGGGGCGGTGGCGGCAGCGACCGCAGGCGTCCTGTCGCTGCCCCTGGCGGCGACGCCCACGGCGTCGGCGGCCGCCACGGGCGCCACCGGCTTCGCCACCCAGAACGGCGGGACGACCGGGGGCGCCGGCGGACAGACCGTCCGGGCCACGACGGGCACCGCGATCCACACGGCCCTGTGCAACCGGGCCAGCAGCAGCACCCCGATCGTCATCCAGGTCGAGGGGACGATCAACCACGCCAACACCGCCAAGGTGTCGGGGAACAGTTGCAGCACCGCCGACGGGGTGATCGAGCTCAAGCAGATCAGCAACGTCACGATCGTGGGCGTCGGCGGCGGCGCCGTCTTCGACCAACTGGGCATCCACATCCGGGAGTCCAGCAACATCATCATCCAGAACGTGACCGTCCGGAACGTGAAGAAGTCGGGCTCGCCCACCTCCAACGGCGGTGACGCCATCGGCATGGAGAGCGACGTCCGCAACGTCTGGGTCGACCACACCACGCTGGAGGCCTCCGGCGGCGAGTCGGAGGGCTACGACGGCCTGTTCGACATGAAGGACAACACCCAGTACGTGACGCTCTCCTACAGCATCCTGCGCAACTCGGGCCGCGGCGGCCTCATCGGGTCCAGCGAGAGCGACGTGTCGAACGGGTTCGTCACCTTCCACCACAACCTGTACCAGAACATCGACTCCCGGACGCCGCTGCTGCGGGGCGGCGTGGCCCACATCTACAACAACCACTACGTGGGCCTGAACGAGTCCGGCATCAACTCCCGTGCCGGCGCCCGCGCCAAGGTCGACAACAACTACTTCGAGGACTCCAAGGACGTCCTGGGCACCTTCTACACGGACGCGGCAGGCTACTGGCAGGTCAGCGGCAACATCTTCGACAACGTGACCTGGTCGAGCCGCAGCGGCGACACCAACCCGGCGGGGCCGAACCCGCAGTCGAACACCACGGTCAGCATCCCGTACGGCTTCAGCCCCGACGCGGCGAGCTGCGTGCCCGGCGTGGTGAGCCAGACGGCGGGCGCCAACAAGGGCCTGCGCGTCTCGGACGGCAACTGCACGCCGCAGACCCCCGGCCCGACGCCCACTCCCACCACACCCGCCCCCACCACACCCGCCCCCACGACGACGCCGTCCCAGCCCACCGGGACCAACCTCAGCCTCGGCGCCGGCGCCGACGGGTCCAGCAAGGCCGACGGCACCAGCTACGGCAACGTGCGGGACGGGAGCCTGACGACCTACTGGTCGCCGGCCGGCACCACCGGCTCCGTCTCGGTCAAGTGGGGCTCGGCCACGACCGTCGCCAAGGTCAACATCCGTGAGGCCACGGGGGCGGTGGGCGCCGTCCGGTCCTGGAGGCTCCTCAACCACGACACCGGAGCCGTGCTCGCCACCGGCACCACCGCGGGCGCCGTCGACATCCCGCGCACCTCGCTGAGCAAGATCACCTTCGAGATCACCAGCGCCCAGGGCACGCCCAGGATCGCCGAGTTCGAGACCTACTCCGGCTAGTTCCGGCGTCCGCCCCGGCCGAGGTCCGCGGACCCGCTCCGGCCCGGGAGCGCCGGGACCTCCCCCGGACCTCGGCCGGTGGCGGACGACGTGCCGGCCGTGCCCCTCGCGGGGCGCGGCCGGCACATCGCGTGGTCCGGGCGGAAGTCGGTCCGGGCGGGCGTCACCCGTCGCCGTGACCGGACCGCAGGAACGCCAGGTGCCGGTGGACCGCGGCCGTCAGTCTCCCCTCGTCGTCGGTGGCGAGCAGGTCGAGCAGCGCTCCCCGCAGTACGGCCAGCGTGAGGGTCCGCCGGACGGCGCCGTCCTCGGAATCCCGCTCCGCCTGCGGCTGACAGGCGGCCAGGACGTCGGTCCAGTCGTCGACGGTGCTCCTGGCGAACCCGGCCCAGGCGCCCTCGGGCTCCACGAGGGAACGGGCGTACGCCTCGGCCCACAGGCGCAGGAGCGGACGGTGCTCGTCGGCGGCGAGCCAGGCCCACACCCGCTCGGCGGCCGCGGCGAGGCCCACCGGGCGTTCGGAGCCGCCCAGTTCGGCCAGCAGCCCCAGTTCGTCGGCGCGGGCCCGTGCCAGCAGCGCCCGCACGAGCCCGTCCTTGTTGCCGAACAGGAACATCAGCACCCGGGTGCTGGAGCCGACGGCCTCGGCCAGCGGGCGCAGTGACAGATCCGCCAGCCCGTGGACGAGCACGTACGCGTAGGCGGCCTCGAGGAGCTCGGTGTGACGCGCGGACGGGTTTGCGGTTCTCGGAGGCATGGCTCTAGCCTAAGCGCACTGACACACTCGTGTCAGTAACGTGGAGTGACGAGTGATACCGGAGCGTGCGTCATGTCGGAGCGAGCCCACCGGCGGCGGACCGTGATCCGCCGCGCCGACCGTCCCGGTGACCTGGGCTGGATGCTGATGGCCCACGGCGAGCTCTACGCGCGGCAGTTCGGCTGGAACTCCGCCTTCGAGACCCTGGTCGCCACGATCGTCGCCGAGTACGCCGCGAACCACTCCCCCGCCGTGGACGCCGCCTGGATCGCCGAGGTCGACGGTGAGCGCGCGGGGTGCGTGATGCTGGTCGCCGACGACCGGCCGGGCGTCGCCAAGCTGCGCGTCCTGCTGGTCACCCCGGCCGCCCGGGGCCTGGGGATGGGCACCCGCCTGGTCGAGGAGGCCCTGCGGTTCGCCCGCGAGGCCGGCCACCGGCGCGTGACGCTGTGGACCACCGACAACCTGGTCTCCGCGCGCCGGATCTACCAGCACTTCGGTTTCGTCCTCACCGAGGAACAGCCGCACCGCGGCTTCGGCCACGACCTCGTCGGCCAGACCTGGACCCTCGACCTCGCGGACGGCCCCCGGGCGGAGTGAGCCCACGGCCCCGCACCGCCGCGCGCGGCGGGCGCGGCTGCCCCCGTACAGCACCATGCCCGCCGACGCCAAATCCGTGACCGGGTCCGGCGACGGCCGGACGCACGGCGGGACCGGCCGCCGCGGCGTTCGCACCAGGAGGGTGGACGGAGCGGACGTCACCGCCCGGACCTGCGGCTTCCGTCATGCGTACGGCGGCGACGGCCACGGATGCGGCACGTCCTGCCGTCCTCGGCGGCCGGGGCGGACGGGCGGCTCGAGGAGAACGCGGCGGAGACTCGAGAGGAACGCAATCGAGATTCCAGCGCGGCAGGTGAGGGTGTGGAGTGTTTCCCGTGCGATCCCACAGCTTCCCTTGCCTACATCGATGAGATGAGAGGTCGCTATGCATGTGATCGACCTGCCGCGCGCCGCATCCGGCCACGCGGCACCCCTCACCCATGTCGCCTTACGGGACGACGCCCGTCTCCTGGCCAGTAGCTCCTACGACGGGACCGTCATCGTCTGGGACGTCTCCGACCCCGCCCGTCCCACTCCCACGGCCACCCTGAAGCACCGGCGCCTGGTCAACGCCTCGGCGTGGAACCCCGCCGTCCCCCAGCTCCTGGCCACCGCCTCGGCCGACAAGACCGTCTCGGTCTGGCGCCTGTCCGAGGAAGGGCCCGCCTCCCTCGTCAACGTCATGGCCAGGCACACCGACGACATCAACTCCGTCGCCTGGATGCCCGACGGGGAGCGCATCATCTGCGTCTCCGAGGACGGCCGCGCCACCCTGTGGGACGCCGTCGCCGGCCGCTTCATGAGCGAGGTCGGGTCCCACGAGGCGCACTGCATGATGGTGTCGGTGAGCTCGCAGGGCCTGGTCGCCACCGTGGGCGAGGACGGTCTCGTCGCCGTCACCGACCCGGACTTCGGCTCCGCGCCCTCCTCGCGGAAGTACGAGTCCTCCATCGAGGGCTGTGCCTGGTCGGGGGACGGGGAGGTCCTGGCCGTCACCCGCGACGACGGTGCCGTCGACCTGCTCACCAAGAAGCTCGACCACCTGCGCACCGTCGAGGTGTCCACCTCGGCGGCCCGGTGCGTGGCCTGGTCGCAGGACGACGAACGGTTCGTCGTCGGCGCCTACGACGGGGCCCTGCACTTCTTCGACGCCGAGGGCGAGCGCCTCCAGCGGGTGGAGGACGCCCGCATCTGGCCGCGCTCGGTCTCCGCCGCCGGCGGACTGCTGGCCGCCGGCAGCTTCTGGAACAGCCCGCACCTTCTCGACTTCGCCTCCACCGCCGAGATCGCCGGGCCGCTGGCGGCCACCCACGGCCCCAACGCCATGGCCGCCGACGGCGACGAGCTGTACATCGGCTGCGACTCCGGCACCGTGGTCGTCGTGTCGTCGGCCGGCGTCTCGCCGCAGCCGCGGGTCCGCCTCCTGGACCTCACCGACGGGCCGATCCTCTCCCTCGCCGTACGCGACGGCGTCGTCCACGCGGGCACCTACTCCGGCCAGGTGGTCCGGTACGACGGCGCCGTGACCGTGAGCGAAGGGCTCGGCGCGCCTCTGCCGTCGCTCTGCTTCGACGGCGGCCGCCTGCTCGCGGGCACGTACAACGGCGAGTTGATCGCTCTGGACCCGATCACCCTGGCGGTGCGGGCGCGGTCGCAGGCCCACGGCGGGTCGGTGAAGTCCCTGACCGCGCTGCCCGGTCCCGGGTTCCTCTCCGCCGCGACCGACCGGACCGTCGCGGTCGGCACCTTCAGCTCCCGCAGCACCCTGTGGGAGCACGGCAACCTGGTCAACGCGGTGGCCGTGCTGGACGAGACGGTGGCCGCGAGCGCGTCCCGTGACCACACGGTCAAGGTCGGCAGACTGGCCCGCACGACGGGCGGGGAGGTGCAGGTGCAGACCCTGCAGACCCTGCTGGGTCCCGACGAATCGGTCAAGTGCGTGGCCGTCCTGGGGACCGCCGACGCGCCCTTCGTCCTCGCGGGCTCCTACGACTTCGGGCTGTACGTCTGGCCGGTCCGCTGGACCGACGGCGCCTCCGCCCTCAGCACCGGGCACCTCCTCGACGTCTTCGGGCAGGGACTCTCCTGCATGGTGCAGCTCGACGCCTCCACGGTCGCGGTCGCCGGCTGGGACGGCCGGATCAGCATCGTCGCGTGTTCCGCCGACGGCGGACTCCCGCGCATCCGCTCCTCGTGGAGCCTCCAGGACCTGGTGCGCGGCGCCCGTGGCGCCGCCGAGACGGAAGGGCGGGACAAGTGATGACGTACGCGAAGCAGATGCCGGCCGGCACGGGGACCACCGCGACGGTCAGGGCGCGGGTGCGGGTGACGATGGCCCGGGTGGGCGGCAGGTCGACGGAACTGGTCACCTTCTCCGGCCTTCCGGACGACGGGGAGCACGTGGCGTGCGTCCTGCCCGTCCGGCCCGGCACCGCTCCCCTGGTCCGGCTGCACAGCGAGTGCCTCACCGGTGACCTCTTCGGTTCGGAGCGCTGCGACTGCGGCCCTCAGCTCGACGAGGCGCTGACCCACATGGAGAAGGAGGGGGGCACGGTCCTCTACCTGCGGCAGGAGGGGCGGGGTATCGGCCTGTACAACAAGCTCGACGCCTACGTGCTCCAGGACCAGGGGCTGGACACCTTCGAGGCCAACCGGTTCCTGGGGCGCGGCACCGACGAGCGGGGCTACGGGGTCGCGGCGGCGATGCTGCACGCGCTCGGCCAGACCCGGATCCGCCTGCTGACCAACAACCCCGACAAGGCGTCCCAGCTGCGCGAACACGGCATCGACGTCGTCGAGGTCCTGCCGACCGGGGTGTATCTGACCGACGAGAACGCCCGGTACCTGTCCGCCAAGGCGCGGATCGGCGGCCACACGCTCGCCAGCGTCGCGGAGACGCTGTCATGAAGCTCAGCGAGGTGGCGGAATCGCCCCACTTCAAGGAGCAGGACGCGCTGGCCGCCCTCCCCCGGTTCCATCCGTCGCCGGAGCAGGCCGAAGCCCTCCTGGCGACGGCCTGCCCCAGGCGGTTGGCCGCCCAGGTGGAGGACCCCGCCCTGCCCCTTCCGGTGCGGCTGGCGGCCGGCGCGATCCTGGCGGCCACCGGGGATCCCCGGCTGACGGGGCCGTCGCCCGCGACGCGCCTCGTCCCCGGCGGCGAGACCTCGGTGGGGCTGTCCCCCGACGAGGTCGACGGTGTGGTGGAGCGGTGGCGGCACGTCGGCGTGGTCGGCTCCTGGATCGAGAAGGAGACTCCGCGGCACACCGTGGTCCTGCGCGACTTCTGGATGGCCACCTACCCGGTCACCAACGGCGAGTACCGGCACTTCCTGGCCGACACGGGTCACCCGGCGCGCCCGACGACGTGGTACCTCGGCGCGTATCCCTGGGAACGCTCCAACCACCCGGTCGCCGGCGTCCGGCCCGAGGACGCCGACCTGTACGCCCGATGGCTCTCCGAACGGACCGGGCACCCCTGGCGGCTGCCCACCGAGGCCGAATGGGAGCGTGCCGCCAAGGGCGAGGACGGCAGGGAGTACCCCTGGGGGCAGCTCTTCGACGGCGACGCCTGCAACACCCGGGAGACCGGCCTCCACACCACCAGCCCGGTGGGGGCCTTCCCGGCCGGCGTCTCGCCGTACGGGGTCCACGACATGGGCGGCAACGTCGAGGAGTTCGTGGCGGACGACTACGCCCCGTACCCCTCGGGGCCGTTCATCGAGGACCACCTGGTCGAGACCATGGACCGCTACCGCGTCGCCCGCGGCGGCAGCTTCTCGCGATACGGCGACCTGACACGCACCCGGCGCCGTCACGGGGCCTTCCCCGGCCCTCTCTACCCGGTCGGCTTCCGTGTGGCCACCGGTGAGCGGCCGTCCTGAGCGCGACGTCCGCGACGTCCGGGCGTCCCCGCCGACCAGGCCGTCCTGGCCGACCAGGCCGACCAGGCCGACCAGGCCGACCAGGCCGTCCCCGCCGACCACGCCCGGACGGCGCCCTTCGAAGAGAGTTGAGGAGATCGGATGAGCATGCTCGACATCACCGACGCCGGCGACCCCGAGGACCCGGCGGGAGCCCCCCGTGCTGCGTGAGGTGCGCCTCGGGGGACGGCCGGACGTCGCCACGGTGCGCGGCGCTCTGCGCGACGGCTTCTTCCTGGTGCGCAACTCCGTCCCGGAAGCCCTGCTCGACGAGTGCTACGGCTTGCTCGAGGAGTTCTTCTCGCTGCCCCTGGAGGCGAAGCTGGGCGCCCGGGTGACGGGCACCAACGGGCAGTCGGGGTACACCCCGCCGCTCGTGGAGACGGCCGAGAAGTCCGGCCGCACCCCCGACTGGAAGGAGCTCTTCCACTGGGGCGCGCCCCTGCCCGCGGGCCATCCGCTGCGCACCCGCTTCCCCGCCCGCTACCCGGACCCCCGCATGCCCGACGAGCTGGTGCCGGGGATCGGCCGGGCGCTGACCGAACTCCACACCCGCATGCGGGAGTTCCAGCTCCGGGTGGTCGGCGTCCTCGGCGAGGCCCTGAACGTCCACCCGGGCTACTTCGAGGAGATGCTCGAGGACGGGCCGGTGGTCAACCGCGCCGCCTGGTACCCGCCGATGCGCGACGCTCCCTCGGAGGCGCACACCTGGGCCGTGGAGCACAAGGACTTCGACCTGATCACGGCGCTGCCCCGGGCGACCTCCCCCGGCCTGCAGGTCCTCGGGCGGGACGGCGAGTGGTTGCCGGTGCACGCCCCCGAGGGCCACGCGGTCGTCAACGTCGGCATGGTCCTGGAGCGGCTCACCGACGGTCTGGCACGCGCCGCGGTCCACCGCGTGGTGGCCGATCCCCAGCAGACGGGTCCCCGCCTGTCCATCGTCCAGTTCTGTCATCCGACCCCGTGGACGGTGCTGACGCCGCTGCGGCTGCCGGGCGCGCCGGACGCGCCCCGGCGTTTCCCCACCCTGACCGCCGACGCGCTCTTCGAGCGCACCATGTACCGCATCAACCGGCTCGACACGCGGACCGGCCCCGGTGCGGGAGAGGCCGGGTGACGTCGTGCCCGCCGTGTTCGAGCCCCCGCCCGGAGCGGGGAGCCGC